>DATGVE010000026.1:0-2778 GCA_035300725.1 Candidatus Eiseniibacteriota bacterium
CCAGCGCGTCGTGGCTCAACCAAGTCGAAGGCTTCTTCGGGATCCTGGGCAAGCAGTCGCTCTTCCTGACCGACTTCAAGTCCAGGAAGGCCCTCGCTGACCACATCAAGGCCTACATGAAAGCGTGGAACAAGAATCCGACGCCTTTCGAATGGACCAAGCCAGCGAAGGCCATCATCCAGTCACACCGCCGGATGCTTGATCGCATCTCGACGGCGGTGCACTAGGTGTGGCCCAAGCGCGGCGTCTATGGGCTGGTCGGTCTCGGGCTCAGCGGTTGCGGCGTTCGTAACGATCTCGATCACCACTGACCCTTGGCTTTCGTCGGGAACCTCGGCGCGCGACAGCTTGGGGATGTGATACTCGAGCATCCGCAGGAAGAGTTCCAACCTGCGCGCGGGGTCTTTCACCTCGTCGAGCCACTTCCCAATCTCATCGGCCTTCGCGGTGGCCGCCGCGGCGATCGCAGCGCGCACGTCCGTTTTTCGGCCTTTCGCCATCGCTGGCCTCTCCTGCTGTTAGCTTGCATGGTGCTTAGGTTTCGGCCCGCGTAGTACGCTGAGGACGACCGAACGCTGCGCCTCTACTGCTTGAGGTAAGGGCGAGGCGCAAGTAATGTCTACTTTAGACTTGGGGCCTTCCGGCGCTACCGGGTGAAAACGAGGGTCAGCGACCTCACGCTCGCTCCGCCTGCTCCGGACGCTGTCGCCGTCTGGCTGACGCAGTGGCTGGTCCCGGCCAACCCCGGCTGCACATCGACCGCGCGCACTCGTGCCAGAACGGCGGCAAGAACCCGTTCGTCGCCGCTACTGCCTCCCCGTACGCGAACCTAGTGCGCCGGGCGCTTCGCCGCCTTGGCCCACCAGAAGCCGCGCAGATCGCCGAGCGCGTAACCGAAGGAGCGGTCCTCTGGGTATGCGCGGCGGAGCCAGTCGCGCGTTTCGGGCGCGATCCGCTCGCGTGTGGCGTGGCAGGCGAGGCAGCGGCGGCGGATCTCGATGGGTTTGAGCAGGCCGAGGCTATCGCCGAGATCGAAGGCTACAGGGGCGACCGCAGCCGCCTTCCGCCCGTCAGTGGAAGCGATGTATGCCACGGCCCAGGCCGGCGGAGCATTGCGCGGATTGCGGAGCCTCGCGCTGGTCCGGCCCACCTCGACGCCCCCCACTTCCTTGGCGTCTTCGCAGCGGGCTGCGTTGGCGTCCGGGTCGCCCTCGCCGAATTCGCGCTCGGCGTCGCAGGCCGCGGCGCGAATGGCCCCCTCGGCGCGCGCCAGCGCCGGGAGCAACTCGGCTGGAATATCGGCGAGCTGGTAGCGCGGAGCGTCCGCACTCCGCGGCGCGGCCGCGAACACTAGCGTGGCGAGGACCAACGGAACCCGCACGAACGAAGGGATAACCAAGCGATGTCAAACTGTCCATCAGCGTCGTAGGCCTAATGCTGCACGTCGACACGAAGAAACTGGCTCGCATCGGCCGCCCCGGTCACCGGATCCGCGGCGAGCTGGCGAACAAATTCCGCGGCATTGGCTGGGAGTACGTGCACGTCGCGATCGACGACCACACCCGGCTCGCCTACGCCGAGGTGCTGCGCGATGAGAAGGCGAACAGCTCCATCGCGTTTCTGCAGCGAGCGCGAAACTGGTACGCACGCCGGGGCATCGAGATCCAGCGCGTCTTGAGCGACAACGGCAGCTGCTACAAGAGGCTGTCTGTCGCCAATATTCATCCCCGACCAGGATCGACCGCGCCGCCCTGCCCTTCTAACCTTGTTATTCCTCTACACGGCCGCCTCGTATCGGTGATGCAGGCCTCCGAGCCGCGGCCGCGACACAGCAGTGCTGCATGGAACCTGGGGTACTGCAGGGCGGCGGCCGGCGGGGGTTTCCTTTGCTAGCGCGTCGTGCGTTCGATCGTCGTGATAGTAGGCGACGTACTCGTTCAGCAGTCGCCGGAGGTGGCGCTCGTTGAACACGACGACCTGGTCGAGCAACTCTCGGCGCGCACTGCCTATCCAACGTTCCGCAACGCCGTTCTGCCAAGGGCTCCGGTACGCCGTTCTTGTTGGCTGCAGACCGAGCGATTCCACCATGGAGACCACACGCCCACCGAAGCTCGCATCGCGATCGAACACCAAGTGGCGCAGGTTGCCTTCCTGCGGGAATGTTTCTCGGAGTTGTTGGACGACCCAGTCAACGATGGGGTGCTCTGTGACATCGAAATGCAGAATGCGCCGCCGGGCATGATCAATGGCGAACCAGACATACAGCACGCGGAAGGTCACGGTCGGGACCGTGAAGAAATCCATGGCCGCGATCGCGCCGCGGTGATTGCGCAGGAACACGATCCAGCGCTCGAGCGCGCCGGGAGCCGGTCGACGCCGCGGAAGATATCTGGACACCGTGCGCTCTGACACCTCGATCCCGAGCATGCGCAATTCGCCATGGATGCGAGGGGCACCCCAAGTCGGGTTCTCCGCAGCCATTCGCAAGATCAGGGCGCGAAGGTCCTCGCCGATGGACGGACGCCCCTCGCGACGATGGTGTTGAGACAGCCACGTCCAGTACTTGCGGAACCCGGCCCGGTGCCAGCGGACCACTGTCTCAGGCTGTACGAACAGAAGCACTTCGGACCATCTCACCCAGACTCGACGCAAGGTCACCCAGAACACTCGGTCAGCAACTCCGACCCTTGGACGTCGGCCGCAGTGGACGAAGGTGGATAGTTGGTGCCTCAGGGCGAGATTCTCGACCACAAGGTCCGTGCGGGCGAGGAAGGCCGC
>DATGVE010000027.1:0-2609 GCA_035300725.1 Candidatus Eiseniibacteriota bacterium
TATCCGCCGGAGGACCTCGTCCTCAAGCGCGCCTTCGTGCGCGACAACCTCAAGCAGCTCGAGGTCGTGACCAGGGCGACGAAGGGAATTTCAGCAGTCGTCGGGTTCATCGACGACGACGGTGCGATCTTCAACTCGGCCGCGTTCATGCACGATGGCGAGCTCAAGGCGGTCTATCACAAGGTCTTCCTTCCGAATTACGGGGTCTTCGACGAGCAGCGCTACTTCGAGCCTGGACACCGCAGCCCGATCGTGGAGTACGACGGGGCGCGCGTTGGCCTTTCCGTGTGCGAAGACGCCTGGTACCCCTCCGGCCCGATGGCGTGGCAGGCACATCACGGCGGTCAGCTCCTGATCAACATCAATGGATCGCCGTACCACGCAGGAAAGCGCGCGCCACGTGAAGCGATGATCCGCGAGCGCGCAGTGAACTACGGCGCTTACGTCGCGTGGGTGAACACGGTGGGTGGGCAGGATGAGCTGGTCTTCGACGGGAACAGCGTCGTATTCGGACCGCGTGGAGAGGTCATCGCGCATGCGCAGTCGTTCGTCGAGGAGCTGCTCGTTTGC
This sequence comes from Candidatus Eiseniibacteriota bacterium, assembly GCA_035300725.1. GTDB lineage: Bacteria > Chloroflexota > Dormibacteria > Dormibacterales > Dormibacteraceae > Palsa-870. The sequence goes on from DATGVE010000027.1 coordinate 571, forward strand.
GACATCGACGTCAGCGCGACAGGACGAAGACCGATCGAAGAGATCCGCCGCGAGGCGCAAGGTGCGGAGCGCCTCGAGCTAGTCGTAACTGAAGTGCCCGTCGCCACAACGGCCTCGAGCACACCCAAGGCGCCGATCAAACGGAGCATCGCCGAGCCTCTGGAAGGTGCGGCTGAGATCTACTCCGCAGTCGTGCTCGGGACGCACGATTACATTCGCAAGCAGGGTTTCCAGAAGGTCATCATTGGCCTCTCGGGTGGAGTCGATTCCGCCCTGACGGCCACCATCGCTTGCGACGCGCTTGGCCCGGAGAACGTGATCGGCGTCCGTTTGCCGTCACGTCACACCTCGGCGGAAAGCCTGGAGGACGCCGGCCTGGTTGCCGAGATGCTCGGCATGCAGCTCCAGGACTACTCGATCGAACCGCCGCATCGCGGATTCGAAGAGGTCCTCGCGCCAGTGTTCAAAGGCACCAGGCCAGGCGTCGCCGAGGAGAACATCCAGCCTCGCGTCCGCGCGACCATCCTGTACGCGCTGTCGAACAAGTTCGGCTACATCGTGCTAAGCACGGGCAACAAGTCGGAGCTGGCGACTGGCTACGGCACGCTCTACGGAGACATGGCGGGCGGCTACGCGGTGCTCAAGGACATCATGAAGACGACCGTCTACGAGCTGTGCCTCTACCGCAACTCATTGAGTCCGGCAATACCCGAGAGGGTGCTCAAGAAGCCGCCCTCGGCCGAGCTGAAGCCCGACCAGAAGGACACGGACAGCCTGCCGCCCTACGAAGAGCTCGACCCGATCCTTCGCGGCTACGTCGAAGAGGACCAGAGCCCTGAAGAGCTGGTGGCTGCCGGCCACCGGCCGGAGACCGTCGCCAGGGTGATCCAGCTGGTCGACCGCAGCGAGTACAAGCGGCGGCAGGCGCCGCCTGGCGTCAAGATCACCCCGAGGGCATTTGGGCGCGACCGGCGGATGCCGATCGTGAATCGATACAGCGCAAACGGGTCGAAACGAGCGCCAACGAAGGGCTGAACGGCATAATTTCCATCGATACCTCGTCAGGGGGGTGCGCCTGGCGCTTTGCCAGACACACGCGCTTCGAGGGGGGACGTTCCCCCTCGCTTTGCTGTCGGTAGCCCAAAGTGTGCCTGCGGCATAATCCCCATCGATACCATGTATAGATAGGAGCTATATGGCCGGTTCTTTTGACGTTGTAGTGATCGGAGGCGGGCCGGGCGGATACGTCGCCGCCCTGCGCGCGGCGCAGCTTGGCGCGAAGACGGCCATCGTGGAAAGGGACCGCCTCGGAGGCACCTGCCTCGTGCGCGGATGCATCCCGACCAAGGCGCTGCTGCAGTCAGCCGAGCTCTACACCATGGCCAAGGCCGGCGTCCCGTTCGGCTTGACCGCCGACAAGATCGGGTTCGATTGGGCGGTCGCCCAGAAGCGAAAGGCCGGAGTCGTCGATCAACTGGTCAAGGGAGTTGAGGGCCTGCTGAAGGCTGGCGGCGTTATCGCTATGCACGGCACCGCCCGCCTGGCCGGCAAGGGCGTGGTTGACGTCGCCGGCGAGCAAGTGCAGGCCAAGGACATCATCATCGCCACCGGCTCGGCCATCGCGCGGATACCGCTGAAAGGCGCCGAGCTCACCATCGACTCGGACCAGATCCTGGAGCTGAAGGAAGTTCCGCGCCGGCTTGCCGTCATCGGCGGTGGCGTTGTCGGCATGGAGTTCGCCGCGATGTTCGCCGCGCTCGGCACCAAGGTCGCGGTGTTCGAGATGCTGCCGCAGGTCCTGCCGATGGTGGATGCGGACCTGGTCGCCGCGTACACGAAGCACCTCGCCGGCCTCGGCGGTGAGGTCCACACGAGCGCCAGGGTCGAGGAGGTCGCCAAGAACAAGGGCGGCCTGCAAGTCCGGTTCTCCTCAGGCGGTGAGGGTGGCTCGGTCGACGCCGACCAGGTCCTGCTCGCCGTCGGCCGCGTCCCCTACACGCAGGGACTGGACGCGGAGAAGGCCGGCGTCAAGCTCGAGC
>DATGVE010000028.1:0-3111 GCA_035300725.1 Candidatus Eiseniibacteriota bacterium
TCTGCGCGATCAGACGGTGGTTCTCGAACGGCCAGGGCCATCTGAAGTGCAGCCCAGGCTCGAGATCCGATGCCAGGATCCGGCCGAACCGCAGTCTCATGCCGACCTCGCCGGGCCCGACTGTGAAGAGGCCGCTCCCGAGCCAGAGGACCGCCGCGCCGGCGGCGGCTGCGAACCCCAGACCGCGCGGGGTAACGGCGATTCCGGTCAGCTGCGCGGCTCGGTCGCGGAGCCAGACCCATTCGTTTGGAACGTGCGTCCGGCACATGCTGAGGATCAGCAGGCCGGTGAGCAGCACGGCGCCAGCTTCCTTGACGAGGTCCGGCACGAATCCGGCGGCCGTCCCGAATGTCGCGCGTGGATCGAGCCCCCAGGCGTGGTAAATCGCATTGAGGGCGAAACCTGCAGCGAGCGTCATGATGACGACCGCGACCAGATAGGCAGCCACTGCGTGGCGGCCCAGGACCTTCAGCAGCATGACGAGGCTGCCGATGTTCGTGGCCGGCCCGGCGAGAAGGAAAACGAGAACGGCGCCTGGGCTCAAGCCTTTGAGAGCCAGCGCGGCCGCCATGGGCGTCGAGCAGGAAGCGCAAGTGTAAAGAGGGATGCTCAGGACGAGCATCAGCACCATCGAGGCGATTCCGCCGCCCCACATCCCGTCAAACAGCTGCGCTGGAATTGCGACGACGGCGACAGCGGACAGAACGATACCCAGAACGAGCCACCAGCTCACGTCGTCGAGCAACTCGACGAAGCCGTAACGGATGATGTGCCTTGTCGTCTCAACTACGGTCCCGCTGGCGCCACGGTCCGGCAGCGAATTCGCCCCCTGGACATGGTCGTCGTGGTGATCGTGCCTGTGCGCGTGATCGTGTCCTCCGGGGTCGCCCGCGTGCTGACATCGCTCGTCGCCTGCGGCCGGGGTCTTGGCGGCCCTCAGCGGGCGCTCGGTCGCTTTCGAGCGCGGGGCGCCGAACAGATTCGTGGCGAGCCCGGCGGCAATCGCCGTTGTCACCCCGGCGATGGGGCGGAACACGGTCATGACCGGGTCGGTCAGCGCGTAGGTCAGGCTGATGCTGTCGACTCCGGTTTCCGGCGTCGCGACGAGGAACGCGACGGTGGCGCCAGGCGTCGCTCCCTGCTTGCGCAGCCCGAGCGCTGTTGGCAGGACGCCGCAGGAGCACAAGGGTATGGGCGCGCCGACGACCGATCCCCAGAGTACGGACTTGATCTTTCCAGTCCCGACCAGCCGGGTCAGCAGCCGGCCCGGCACGAGGATCCCGAGCATCCCGGCGAGCAGGAAGCCGAAGAGGAGGAAGACCGAAGCCTCTTCCAGGATTTCCCAGGTTTGCCGAAGCACACCGAACAGAAAGCTGACCATCATGGTCCCCTTTTCGGGGCTGCCTGGGCCCGATGGCCCGGTCCCGACCACCTAGTGCCCGATTCCGAAGTTCGCATCACATCGCGGCGCACTCTCATGCGAACTTCGGAATCAAAGGGGCACTAGCAACTTCATGATTCTAGTGCTGCTGGAGTTCCTACACGAGCTTGCTGCACAACTGATAGGAACTGCAAAATCCGCCGCACTAGCGCCGCGGCGACGCCTTGCGCAGACGCCGCCGGCGACGCGCGTGCGTTACCGCGGCAGATATTTCTTGTTCAATGCGCAGGCCACGGAGAACTGCGGGTCGACAACGTTGGCGATATAAAGGTGCGCCGTCTGACCAAGCAATTGAACAGCCTCGTACCGCTCGAAGCCATAGTCGCTGATCAGCCAGTCGACCATGTCCGCGCAAGCGATCCGCAGGGCGTCGATCAGAGGCCGCGTGCTGCCGATCGACATGATCTCATTGTCATTGATCAGGCGCGGCCAGTTGATTTTCTTGCCCTTGATCAGGTTCACGGTGAACTTGACGGTGAACGGCGTCTCGATCGCAGCACCGTCGATCTCTCCATCGCCCTGGCTGGAATGTCCGTCGCCCAGCATGAACAATGCCCCCGGTTCGAACACCGGGAATTGCATGGTGACTCCTGCGACGACCTCGTTGAAGTCCATATTCGCGCCGTGGGACCCGGGAAACAGCGAGCTGAGGCACTCCTTCCCTGCCGGAGCCGTGCCGATAGTGCCAAAGAACGGCCTGATCGGAACCTCGACTTTGCCGATTTTGCTGTTAGGCATGTCAAGAGTGGCGACTTTGCGGTTCTTGTCGAGACGCCAGATGAACAGACGGTCGGGGACAGGTTGCGTCACCATCATGGTCTTGTACTCCGGCGCAAGCAGCCCGAAGTAGGGAATTGAAGCACCCCATCCCCAATCGCGGTTGAGCTCGATGCTGTCGATATGGACCTCCAGCGTGTCACCGGGCTCGGCGCCTTCGACGTAAAACGGACCAGTCTGCGGATTGACCTTGGTGAGGTCCAACTTTGGCGTGACCGTCTTGTCGGAGATGGAGAACGCGTCGTTGGAGGCGTCACGCGTGTTCGTGATCACCGAGTCCCCGGGGTTGATGCGCATGGCCGGGGGATGGGAATGGCAGTAAGTGAAATAAACCTTGTCGCCTGGATCGTACCTCACTTCGGCCGCCATGGCCGGCCGGGCGAGCGAAAGCCCGGCGATCGACAACAGCAAGGCGGCCGGCAGCAGCCGCAACGTCTCTCTCGGTGCTCGATAAGTCTCAGGCATATTCGTTACCTCCCTCGGATCTTTTGGTTGCATTTCGTATGCACTCTCACGCGATCCCTTGCATCCTGTCGGGCTATCTCATGTTTGGTCCCCTCCTCTGGAATCCCATCTACTTTCTCGGCGACTCCCCGCGGACGCCATCGCTCCCGGGAGCGCCGTTGTTGAAATAGTTGCTGTCCAAGAGCACGCCGAACAGCGGGGAATCCACCGGCAGCACCATGGTCGTGCTCTTCCGCGCGAAGTTCCGCGACGCCTCCATGGCTCGCAGGAACGCGTAGAATTCGGGCGCCTGGCTCAGCGCGTTCGCATAGATGCGCGCCGCCTCCCCGTCCCCCTCGCCGCGGCGCTGTTGCGAGAACTCGATCGCCCTTGCGAGTATCCGCGCCTTCTGCTCCTCCGCCGCGGCTCGCACCTTCAGCCCCTCCTCC
>DATGVE010000029.1:0-5136 GCA_035300725.1 Candidatus Eiseniibacteriota bacterium
CGATGCCCTCTTTCCCGCACACTCGTCGCGCTGATGGCCATAATCCGGCCGCCGAACTGGCGTCTTCTGAGTTGCGCCGAATTCCAGGGCCCGCCGTTTACGATTACCACCAGAAGTGAGTGAGCCCACCGGCCAGGAGACAGAGACCGGACCAGCGCTCCCGGGCGAGCGCCAAACGCGCCTGAGCGGAGCCTGGACGGCCCTCGTCGTCGGCATCGTCATTCTGGTCGTGATCCTCGTCTTCATCCTGCAAAACCTCCAGAACGTCGAGGTCCACTTCCTGTTCCTTCAGGGCCAGCTTCCCCTCGCGGTGGCGCTGCTCTTCGCCATGGTCCTCGGGGCGGTGGTGGTTCTGACTTTCGGTGCCTTCAGGATCCTTCAGCTGCGCCTCGTGGCGAGGCGGGCACGGCGTCAGGACAAGCAGCCGAGCCCAACGGCCGAATAGCCAAGCGCCGCGCAAAGAGACGGCTTCGCGAGGGGAGGCTCTGCGCGCCCAGGCTCTACTTCAACAGCCTAATGTTCGTGGTTGGAGGACCCGTCGAGCCCCTTGTGTTCGTGGTTTGAGCTCCCGCCGAGCTCCTTTACGCGCTCGTCCCAGTACCCGAGACGCTGCCGGAACCTCTCGGCCTGGGCGACGACGACAGGGACGTTGGTCAGCTCGACCTCACGCCGGCCCTCGTCTGACTGCGTGGCCATCAGCTGACGGATGCGCGCCAGCACCTTCTCTTCCATGGCCAGGATCTCGAAGTAGATCTGGCGCCAGTAGATGGCGTGCTCTAGGGTCGCGTCAGCCGGAACTCCCTCGCCATCCATCGCCTGGGTCCAGTCGCCGCCGCGCTCTGCCGCATCGACATCCGGGCGTGCCCGCTTCGGTGTCGCCTTGTCCACAGCGTAGGTTTAAGTAGTCGGGCATAAAAATTTCAGCAATATTTGCGCCGGCATCTTTGCGCTGATCTTCCCGTCAGGGGCGAAAGACCAGCGAATAACCCCGGCCCGGCTTGTTCACCAGGTCGACCGGGATCTCGAGATCCGCGAGGATTTTCCGTAACCGTCGCACGTAATTGCGCACCTCCTCAGGAAAGAGGGCGGGGTCTGCCCAGGCCTGGCCCAGGATCTGTGAAGTCGTGAAGTACCGGTGGGGGTGGCTGAGCAGGAACTGCAGGAGCTGGAACTCTCGCTTGGTCAGGGACGCCTCGTGGCCCTGGTGCCGCACCATGCGGCCGGCGGGGTCCAGCCACAGCCCCTGGAGATCCCAGAGGCGTTGGTACCAGAGATCGAGGCGCTCCCCGTAGCCGTGCATCTGGCTTTCGATGATCTCGACGTCGGTCAAGGCAGCCTTCCTGGCGGGAGGTTGGAGGTTGGCTACGTCTTTCCGTACCCGGGCGAGGATTCCCCGTTTGAACTCGAGGAGATCGGCATAGATGCTCATCCAGTGGCGCGCGTCTTCCCAGCGCTTGGTCTCGAGGTCCTCTCCCTCGAGTGGCCGGGACGGCCTTTTCGCCTTCGCCAGCCGAGCTTTAGGCGTCGTTTTCTTAACCTTCCCCACTTTCTCGTACAGCATCTCAAATCGCGAGCCGGGTCGGCAGGGTCAGACGGACTCGAGTGCCCGAGCCGGCTTTGCTTTCGACTTCGACGTTTCCGCCGTGCGCGCTGACGACGTCGTGAACTATCGCCAGCCCCAACCCGGATCCAGATGAGCCGGCGCCTTTCACAAATCGTTCGAAGACGTGCGGCAGCAGCTCCGGCGGGATTCCCTCGCCGCTGTCGGCGACCGTGATGACCACGTCATCACCAGATGCGCTCACGCCGACCGTGACGGAACCGCCTGCCGGCGTGTGACGGATCGCGTTCGAGAGGAGATTTCCGATCACGCCCCGGATGCGCGCTGGGTCGACAACTACCGACGGGAGGTTGTTTGCGATGTCACTCCTGAGCGCAACACCGGCAGCTTCCGCCTGGACACTGAATGAGTCCACCATTTCGACGGCCAGCGCCCCCAGGTCGGTGGGTTCCTTCTGAAGGGCCAGGCTTCCCGCGTCGGTCAGGACCAGCGTGCGTAGGTCTTCCACCAGTCGGTCGAGCGTCTGCGTTGCATCCAGGATCGGCGCCAGGTGTGCGGCATCGCCCGGGTAGACGCCGTCCGCTATTGCTTCTGCCTGCCCGCGGATCACCGTCAAAGGCGTGCGGAGCTCATGCGCCACGTCGGCCAGGACGCTCCGGCGCTGCTCGTCGCTTGCCTTGAGTCGCGCTGACATCGCGTTGAAAGCCCGCGCCACGGAGCGAAGCTCTCGCGGCCCCGTTTCAGGCACCTGCGCCGAGTAGTCGCCGGCCTCGATCCGACCCGCCGCCTCGACAAGATTGCTCATCGGTCGGGTCATGCGCCGAAGGCCGCCAAACCCGACCACCACGACCAGGAACAGGAAGACAAACGCCGCCAGCGCGACGGGCCAGGGTCCTAGCTGGGCGACCAGTCCTCCCACCACCACACCGGTGAGCACGGCTGCGGCGAGCACCGCAGCAAAAAAGCAGCCGATGCGTCGGATGAACGCTGGCGGTCCGCCTCCCCATCGCCGGGCCGGCGGAAACGGTTCGCCCTCGGGCCACCATGGTGGCCTGCGTCGCGGCGGCGGTCCCCAGCCGCTCCTCATCTGCCGGCTGGATCCGCGAATCGGTACCCGACGCCGAAAACCGTCAGAACAAAACGTGGCGCACGCGGGTCCGGCTCGACCTTTCTCCTGATGTTCTTGATGTGAGCGTCGATCGCCCGCTCGTACGACTCGAATGCGACCCCTCGCACCGCATCCAACAGCTGCGCCCGCGTGAATACCCGGCCCGGCTGCCGCGCCATGGCAGCAAGCAGCTGAAACTCGGTCTTGGTCAAATCGATGCGTCGGCCGGCGAATCTGGCTTCCATCCGCGATACGTCAAGCTCAACGTCCGGGCCGACTCGGATCACGTCCGAGGGCGAGCGCATGCTCTCGGCCCGGCGCAGCACCGCCCGCACCCGCGCCACCAGCTCTTTGGGGCTGAACGGCTTCGTCAGGTAGTCGTCAGCTCCGAGCTCCAGGCCAACCAGCTTGTCGCTCTCTTCGGTGCGCGCCGTGAGCATGATGATCGGCACCTCACCATCGCGCCTCAGCTCGCGAGCTACGTCCAGGCCGTCAAGGCCTGGCAGTCCGAGGTCGAGGACGACGAGATCGGGCCGGCCGGTGCGCGCCGAACGCAGCGCTTCTTTGCCATCAGACGCGACGAGCACGGTGAACCCACCATGCTCGAGGTAGTCGCGGACGAGCTGCACGATGCGGGGCTCGTCATCGACGACAAGGATGGTCGCCACGGCGACCATCCTAGTTTCAGCCAACGCTCTAGACGGTTCTTTGGTCAGGCGGTGGCGGCGGGTTCGGAGAGCCGGACGGCTGCTCGCCGTGTGCCCGCTTGTGCCACTCCTGCATCCGATCGTCGATTCCCGGTGGCATTCCATAGCCGCGCCCGCCCTTGTAGCCCCATCCGCCGCCCCAGTGCCGGCGACCAAAGAAGGCAAGCCGGAACAGGAACAACAGGCCGAACACGACGAACAGGAACCAGAAGAAGCCGAAGATCCCGAAGCCCCAGCCGAAGGCGTGCGGCCCGTAGCCGTAGTAGTAGGCCGGCGGTGCGATGGTACCGGCCGGGACCTGGGTCGCCAGGCCGTCCGACCATCCCACGTTGTAGGCGATGACTCCAACGACCGCGAGCACGATCGCTGTCATCACCAATCCGATCAAACCGAAACCGCGTCTCATGAAAACCTCTCCTTGAAATGAGATTGACGACTGCATTTCTCATCTTTCCGGCGACTTGTGAACGAGGTGTGAAGAGCTCGCGAGATTTCAAGGGATCAGAAGCCGCCGATCTCCATCTCGACGAGCTCCGCGGTCCTGCGCCACAGGGCGGCCTGAAGCGCCTGGTCGGTGGCCGACTTCGGAGGGTCGATCCGTCGCGTGCCTTTGAAGAACCACCCCGTGGTACCGGCGTGCGCGGGGGAGATGGCGAGCTCGGCGAGATCCTGAGCGGCGCGTTCGGCAGACCCCGAGACGAGGCGCGAAAGGATGCGGACGGCTCGCGGGGCTTCGCGCATCAGCTCTGAGCGGACCAGGCCGGGGTGAAAGGCATTGGCCCGAACGTCCCAACGCTTCGCGCGCCGCGCCAGCTCGAAGGTGACCATGAGGTCCAGTGCCTTCGTCGCGCCGAAAGTGTGGAATGGATCGAAATGCTCTTTCGAAAACAAGCGCTCCATGTCGACGTTAGTGGTTGAAGGCGCAGTTACCGTGATGACTCGCCCGCCGCCGAGAAGCCGGTCGCGAAGCAGATTGGTCAGCAGGAAAGGCCCGAAGTAATTCGTCGCGAGCATCAGCTCGAAACCGTCTGAGGTCTTCTCGAATGTCCGCACGAAGATCGCAGCCATGTTGATCAGGGCATCCACGCGACCGCCCGCTCGATTGATCTCGCGCGCCGCCAAACGCACCGATGACATCGATGACAGGTCGACCGGGACGCTTGAGATGCGGTTGTCGGTGCCCCCCAATTGCTCGACCAGCTCGTCCAGGCGCTCGGATGGACGAGCCATCAAGACGACGCGCGCTCCGCGCCGCGCGAGCACGGAGGCGGTCGCCGATCCAATCGCCCCGGTAGCACCGCTGATGACGACGGTCGGATGGAGCGCGATCACTAGGTGATCTTGAGGCTGGTCTCGCAGCAGAACGGGCCGAGGTCGGGCGTCCAGTGGAGGATGAAAGGCCGCGTGGTGTTGCTCACGCGAAAGCAGATATCGATGGGTCCGAAGTACGCGCCACTGTGGAAGTCGTGACGGGTCCAGGTCTTGCATCCCTCCACGTCGGTGATCGGGATCGAGGCGTGCCGGCTCAAATCGATCAGGTTCAAGTCTTCAGGCGAAGCGTGCGTCGCGGTGCTCGAGTTGCGGAACTTGACGGTCATGCGCACGAGGTCGCCCTCGAACTTGATGTCGGAAACCCAGAGGGTGAAGCCCTTCAGGTCCACGCACGGGCCGGGGGAGCAGTTCTCCGGCGTGAGGTTGCCGTTATTCGTCACCAGCATGGGGGTGCGTAAGGCCTGGTAGGCGGCGGCGCCCACCAGGGC
>DATGVE010000030.1:0-29768 GCA_035300725.1 Candidatus Eiseniibacteriota bacterium
GTGTGCTGTTGCGCGACAAGGCCCACCTGCTCAAGGCGGCGGGTTTGAAACGCATCAACATCTCGCTGGACACGCTGAACATGGAGCGCTTCCACGAGATCGCCCGCAGCGATCAGTTCAGCCGCACGATGGACGGAATCCGAGCCTCGCGCGAAGCTGGCCTGTGGCCCATCAAGCTGAACATGGTCGTCATGAAAGGACACAACGACGACGAGGTCGTCGACTTCGCGCGGCTGGCGCGCGATGAGGGCTACGAGGTCCGCTTTATCGAGTTCATGCCGCTGGACGGTGACGGCATCTGGACCAACGAGCAGGTGGTGCCGAGCCGCCGCATCCAGGAGCAGATCGAGGATCTGTTCCCGCTCGTGCCTGTCGCTGACACGAGGCCCGGACCCGCGACGCGATACAAATTCGCCGATGGCGCCCCCGGCGGTGTCGGCTTCATCTCCTCGGTCAGCCAGGCGTTTTGCACCACATGCAACCGCGTCCGCCTCACCGCCGAGGGCGGCCTGCGCACGTGCCTCTTCTCGCTGATGGAGACGCCGTTGCGCGACCTCATGCGCTCGGGAGTCTCCGACGACCACCTCGGCCGCGTGATCGAGACCGCGATCTGGCGCAAGGAGGAAGGGCACCTCATCAACCAGCCGGGCTTCGTCAAGCCGGCCAAGTCGATGTCGCAGATTGGCGGTTGATCCAGGAGATCCACGCACCGTCGTCCCATCTCGCCTATAAAGCGATGCTCGAGCTCAGACCGAACATCGGCCCGGAGCTGGCGTTCGCCGATCGGGTTGACAACGTTCTGAGGCCTGAGGGCTACCGGTTGGTGGGCTTTTTCGTCAAGGACGATCTGTATGCGGCGGCGGTGGCCGGCTTCCGCGTCGCCCACATGCTTGCCTGGGGACACGCCATGTACATCGACGACCTCGGCACCCGAGACGAGCACCGGCGCCAGGGCTTCGCGGGCCAGTTGATGGACTGGCTGATCGATGAGGCGAAGCGTCTTCACCTCGATGAGGTCCACCTCGACTCCGGAGTAGGGCCGGATCGCGCGGACGCCCACCGGCTCTATTTCAACAAGCGAATGCGAATCTCGGCGTTCCACTTCTCACGCCCCGCCTGACCCTCAAAACGTAAGCTGAACCTCGTGCTGAAACCCGAAGAGGCTCAGAAACCTTACACCGTCACCGAGCTCGCGAACGAGATCCGCCGCGAGCTGCGCCCGCTCACAGCGCTGCTGGTGAAGGGCGAGGTGAGCGGGATGAAGCGCGGAGCGAAGGGCCATTACAGCTTCGCCATCAAAGATGGACAGAGCCTGATCAACGGCTTTCTTTACGCGGACGATGCGCGGCGTGTCGCTACGCTGCCCGAGGACGGCCAGGCTTTTATTTTCCGCGGGCGGGTCGATTTCTGGCCCCAGTACGGAACGGTCCGCTTCGTGGTCGACCAGATCGAGTTCGACGACATCGGCAAGCTGCGAGCGCGGCTCGAGGAGCTGAAGCGACGGCTCGAGGCAGAGGGAGCGTTCGCTGTCGCCCGCAAACGGCGCCTGCCGTTCCTGCCTCGCGCGATCGCGCTGCTCACATCGCCTACGGGCGCCGTCATCCACGATCTGCAGGAAACGATCTGGGAGCGCTACCCCAACATGGGCGTCGTGGTCTACCCGGTCCAGGTGCAGGGCGCGAACGCGCCCATGAGCGTCGCCCGTGCCCTGCGGCGGTGCAACCAGGAAATGCTGGCGGACGTGATTGTGCTCGCGCGAGGCGGCGGGAGCTTCGAGGAGCTTTACGCCTTCAACACCGAGCTGGTCGCGCGCACGATCCTCGATTCCAGGCTTCCTGTCGTCACTGCGCTCGGACACACGTCCGACCGCACGGTGGCCGACCTTGTCGGCGACGCCGAATGCAGGACCCCGACTGAGGCAGGAGCGCGGGTGGTGCCCAAGAAATCGGACCTGGTCGCGCTTTTGCGCGACCGCGGCCGGCGCCTCGACCGCGAGATTTCGCAGCGACTAGCGCGCGAGTCGGAGAGGCTGGCCAACAAGAAGCAACGCCTCGTGCAGCTGCTGCCCGTTCTCGTGCGAAACCGCGTCGAGCGCCTGGCGCGAGCCGCAGCGGACCTGAGCCGTCTGAGCCCGCTGGCCCAGGTCGCGCGCCGCGAAGAGGCGCTTCGCGAGCGTGGGCGGCGCCTCACCAGCGCCGCATCAGCGCGGCTGACGCGTGGGCGCAACGCGCTTGCGTCCCGGCGCGCCGCGGATCGCCTTGATCGAGCTCTCGCCAAACGCTTTGCCACCGCAACGCAAGGACTCGAGCACCGCAAGCAGCGCCTGCTCGCGCTGAGCCCCGACGGCGTCCTGTCGCGCGGCTACAGCATCACGCAGGACGCGGAGTCCGGCGCCGTGGTGCGATCGGCGAGCGGAACCGCTGTCAGCCGCCGGGTTCGGATCCGGCTCGGTGCCGGCCGGCTTGGCGCTCGCGTCGACGAGGTCGAGCTATGACCGAGGAGCTGACCTACGAGCAGGCTCTCGAGAAGCTGGACGAGAAGCTCAAGCTCCTCGAGGACGGCGAGCTCGGGCTGGAGGACGCCCTCAAAGCGGTGGACGAGGCTCGCGTCTACCTGAAGATTTGCACGGAGCGGCTCGAGGTCGCGCGCAAGAAGATCGAAATCAGAGCCGAGCCAGAAGAGTAATTCTCAAGGCCGAGCAGACCCGCATAGCACTGGGAATGCGGGTTATTTTCTCCTTGGAAGGTCCTTCAGTCTGGGTCGACGAACGGCTTCAGCTGCTCGATGTCGGCTTCGGTGAGCTGGGCGAACAGCGCCAGGTCGTCCGCCCGCTCGATGAAGCCTATCGGCAGCACCACGTCCCGCTTGAAGAACCCCTCGGGACGGATCACGACGCCGATGAGCTGGCCGTGATCAAAGAGCACATCCTCAACCCGCCCCAGCCGCCGCCCCGTCTTCCCGAGCATCACGTTCTCCCCGCGGTCGATCTCGATCTGATCCGCCGGCTTGTTGGCAACCTCCTCCGCCTTGGGCAATCCGAGGCCACCGCCCACGAACTCCCCTTCCTCGACAACTGGTGCGAGCCAACCACTCATCGGCTCGGACCTGTAGCTCAGGTAAAGAGGCTGGCGGCGGACCTCGGCGTTGGACATCGAGAGCCGGACCTCATCATGCGTGGCGGACTCGACCGCGGTGATCGGAATCACCACCTCGTCAGTAGTGAACAGCTTCTCGTCCAACAGCAGGCGGCCCGCGAGGGTCGGCTCGTCCTTGACGACCAGCGCCCGGGGGCTGAATCCCTTCTCGTCCACGATGACGCTCACAACCGTTCCCACCTTGGTTCCGTCGCTGGCGACGACACCCGCGCCAAGGCGGAAGTCAGAAAGGTCTGGCATCAAGGCGCCTCATCGTACCGATGGCGTCGGAGCGTCATCAACGGACGCCGACTGCAGCTGCTCGTTCATCATGCGAAGCCTCTGGCTCAGGTTCTTCACGAACTCCAGCAAAACCTCTGGGTGCTCGTGGACTATCGCCTGCATCCTGTCCCGCCTCAGCACGCGCACTGTGGTGTCCTCGACCGCCTGGGCGCTGGCCGATCGCGGCTGGTCGTCGAAGACCGACATCTCCCCCACCACCTTGCTGGGACCGTGCTTCGCGAGCGTCACCTCGTGGCCATCGTGGTCGAGATGGATGCGGACCTCGCCTTCGAGCACCACGTAGAGCTCCGCGCCGACATCGCCCTTCCTGAAGATCGACTCGCCCTTCACGTAGTGCCGCGTCACCATCAGCCGGTCGATGCTCGAGAGCTGCTCGAGCGTGAGCGTGCTGAACAGGGGTACCCGCTTCAGCGCGATGAGCTCCTTCATTGACTCCCCGGGTCCACCAGATGCCGCTTCCGCGGTCTCCTTGACCCACTTGTCGTGGTGGTTCGCGAGCCCTTCGAGCTCGGCTTGTGTGAGCGGGCGGGCTGAGCCCGAATCCAGCGACTCGGGATCGAGCAGCTGTGCCAGCGGCCCGGCGAGCCAGCCCGGGCCGAAGTTTATCAGCGTTTCCAGCGCCTCCCCCCGTGCTTGCGCCTCCTCGGACACGAGGCCGCGTTCGACCGTCGCAAAGCCTCTTTTGCCATGCAGCGCCCGCATGGCGGAAAGACCCGAGTCGATTCCCTTGCGGACGTAGTCGTCGAGACCGAGTCGCAGAACTTCGTAAGCGTCGCCGTCTGCTTGCCGTTCGGCTGCGGCGGCTGCTCGCGCCGACAACCGAGCCAGGTGCAGCGCGTCGGCAAGATGCGATTGGAGGTGCTCCCGCGCGCGCTGGTAGAGCTCCGGCCTGCCGCTTCGCATCAACGCCTCGACGACTGCGGCCGCCGCCTGGTCCTGCGCGGCCAGCAAATGCAGGGTGAGCACCAGCGCGTCTGGAGATTGCGCGGCCATCGCTTCCGCCGCGAGCCGGCGGACGTCGCGGTCGCCACTGGCCAGACCGTCGGCAAGAGCTTCGGCGAAGGCCTGGTGGTCGTCGGGAGGCGAGGTCCACCGGACGGCCTGACGCAAAGCCTCCCGCCGCACCTCGACGTCGTCGTCCCGCAAGCGGGCGATCAACGCGCCGGAGACCCCGGCGACGTCGCCCTTCATCTTGGCGAAGCTCCGCAGCGACTCCAGGCGCACACGCGAGTGGCGATCTCGCATCGCCTCGATGATCGTTTCCCTGTCGGCCACAAACGCGGCCGCCCATACCGCTGCGGCGCGATCCTCGACTGCGGTCGAGTGCCAGAGAGCGCGCCTCAGCTCCTCGGCGCGAGGCCACCCGTCCTTGCGTGTCGCGCCTGCCACCGCCGCCGCCGCGCGCACCCAGCCATCGCCGTCGAGGCTTGCCGCCTCGAGCTGCATGGGAGTGAACCTGTCGGGTTCCGCCATCTGGAGAGCCAGCTTGCGCACGATCGGGTCCGGAGCGGCAAGGAGCTCGGGCAGCATCGAGGCGAACGCTTCCGGCGATGACTTGCCCAGGGCGGCGGTCGCGAACTGCCGCACCCTGTCGTCGCCGGTGCGGATGTAGCCCTGCAGCTCGGCGATCTGCTCGGGATTGGGACGCCCGAGGGCCTGCTGGAAGTCCGCGAGGCTCAGGGCATGCGTGCGGAGACGGTCGTAGATCGCGTTGACGTAGAGGCTGCGCACGCGCAGGCCCGCGATGATGAAGACGATGGCCATGAGGACCCCGAGGCCTGCCAGCGCCTCGACTCCGGTGGCGATGGTCCGTTGCACCACCAGCAAGCCCACGCCAGTCACGACGGCCGCCCCCGGCAGAACAGCGTTGTCGAGCAGCAGCTTCAGCTTGGGTCCGACCTGCGCCGGCAGCGCGCTGCCAAGCACGTTCTCGACAGGGTCGTGCAGCCCCGTCTGCAGCCCATTCCGAACAATGAAGAGAAACAGCGCAGTCGGCAGAATCGGGGCCACCGCAACCGCGGCGAAGCCGACCAGCGTAAAGAGCGGCAGGCCCATGATCGCGTTCTTCACGCCGAGCTTGGCGAGAACCCATGGCGTCACGAAAAGGCTCACCGCGAGCTGCACCACGTAGCTGGCGAGCCAGGCGTTCCCGATCAGGATCGTCAGCGCCTGCAGATTGTTGTGTGTCGCCTTGACGAAGAGCACCGCGACCAGGTAATCGCCGATGCGGCTCGCGATCTGCAGGGCGAAAGCAAACAGGACCAGCGCGAGCACCAGGCGGCTGCCGGTCACATACTCGAAGGCTCCTCTGAGCGCGGCAGCTACACCGTGTTTCTTCAGCGTCGCCTGCTGTTCGGCTAGGAACTCATCGGCGTCATCGATGAAGGCGGGCCGGAAGAGAGTGCGCTCGAGACTGCGTGACATGATCGCCGCCGCCAGCGAGCCGAACGCCCACACGAAGACCAGCGGTTCGGTTGCGTAAACCGCAACGATCGTGGTCGTGACCCCGGCCAGGATGTAGCCGATGCTCGAACCCGCCGCGATGACTGGAAAGATCCGCTTACCCTCGAGCACATTGAAGTGCTGGCTGACGAAGGTCCAGAACTGGAGCATCACCAGCTCGAACGCCGCCGAATAGACCACGTAAGCGGCGAAGGCGACTGTCGAATCCTCGTGCCATGTGTACGCGGCATAGATCGCCACAGCGGCGATCACGTTCGCGGCGAGGGTGATGCGGAAGGCCCGTCCGACGCCGAAAGTTCGCGTGAGCGCACCCTGGAGAGCGACCATCGGCCACACCGCGAGCGCGAGGATGATGAAGAACAGCGGGTACGCCTGCGGACCAGCCTTGTTGAGGAAGATGGACTGAGCGGCGCTGAAGGCGGTGTACATCGCCCAGCCGAGGACGATGGCAAAGCCCGCCACCTGCAGTGTTCTGTTCAGCTCGGTGCGGCGCACGTGCAGGAACTTCGCCAGCAACGGAGACATCGAAGCCGGCTGGACGAAGCCCCGATGCTCCATCAGGTTTGCATCATGTCTGTTGAACGGCGGCGATCCTTTCCAGGGCGGCGATTCTTTCTTCGATCGGCGGATGAGTGTCGAAGAGGTGGTTGAAAAAGCTTCCGTGGTGCTCGGTCGGGTTGTCGATGCACATCGCAGCCACAGCATGGTTGAACTTCGCAGGCGGCTTGTCGTTCTGCGCAATCTTCTGCAAAGCGCTCAGCAGACCCTGTGGGTTGCGCGTGAGCTCGACCCCGCTCGCATCGGCAAGCGACTCCCTCTGTCGTGAGAGGGCCATCTGCATGATCGGACCGAGAAGGAAGGCGATCAGCGTGAAGATGATGCCTATCGCGAAGACCACCAGGGTCGCGCGTTCGTCCCGGCTGCGAAAGCGAAGCGCCCCGTTCCAGTACATGCTCGCGATCAAGGCGGCGAGCCCGATCATCGTGGTGACCACGAGCAGCATGCGTACGTCGTAGTTCTTGACGTGGCTCATTTCGTGGGCGAGCACGCCTTCGAGCTCATTGCGATTCATCATCTCGAGCAAACCGGTGGTCACGGTGACCGCCGCGTGCTGGGGATCGCGTCCCGTGGCGAAAGCGTTCGGGCTTGGGTCGTTGATGATGTAGACCTTCGGTACCGGTACGCCGTCTCCGATGGCGAGCGTCTGGACGATGTTGTACAGCTGCTGGTTCTGGCCCGGGTCAGCCTCCTGGGCGCCGGCCGCGGAGAGCACTGTCGCCGAACCGAGGTAGTAAGAGAAGAGCGCGGCGCCGATGCCCAGCAGGCCGAGGACGATGGCCCCAAGAACGCCCCCACTGCCGCCGTAGGCGATGCCGCCGACAACAAAGCCGGCGAGCAGCCAGACGATCAGGAACAGGGCGATCACGATGACGCTGTTGCGCTTGTTGCGGGCAATCTGGTGATACATCTAGGCCAGTAAGTTACCCAGATTCCCGCTTTGGCCTCTTGACTGTTCCTTTCAGCTGCTCGGCGACCCAGCGCCCCCAGATCTGCGCCCAGACCAGGCCGTTGCCAAAAGCGGACACGTCCTCGGCGTGGTGCTTGAAGTGATAGGCCCACATCGAGCGGTGGCGCTCATATGACATCTGTCGCTGCGTCGCGGCCGTGTCCGGCCTGACGTGGTGCGTGGCGCCGGCCGCAGGCAGATAGAAGACCTTCCACCCGCCGAGCTTCATCCGGTAGCAGAGGTCTACGTCCTCTCCGTACATGAAGTAACGCGGGTCGAAGAACCCAACCCGTTCCAGCGCGGCCATGCGCAGCATCAGACACGCGCCCGTGCCCGCATCCATCTCGTGGACGTCCGTGTCCGGCACGTGGCCCATGTTGTAGCGGCCGAAACGAGCGCTCTTCGGAAACAGCTTGCTCAGTCCTATCGTGCGATAGAACAAGGTGCTGGGGATCGGGAAGGACCTCCGGCAGTCGGGGTCGAGCTTTCCGTCTGGCAGCAGCACCCTCGGTCCCACCGCGCCGGCGTCGGGCCGGGTAAGCAGAAAGTCCGCCATCTTGCCGACGCTCTGCGGATCCACCGTCACGTCAGTGCTCAGGAGGAGGACAAAACGGCCCTGGCAGCGCTCCAGGCCCAGGTTGGCGGCCCGACCGTAGCCGAGATTCTTCGGCTGCACCAGAACCGTCGCCTGGGGAAACTCATCCGTCACAGCCGCTGCCGAGCCGTCTGAGGAGTCGTTGTCTACGACGACGGCTTCTACCGGCACGTCCGCGCTCGTGAAGAACGCGTGGAGGCACTGGAGGAGCAGCTCCTTGGAGTCATGGCTCACCACCAGCGCGGAGACAAGGGGCTTCGCTTGATCGGGCATCAGTTAGTGATTATCCCCGGCGGGGCGTACCGGACGCCTCGCGTTAGAATGCCCGGACTGTGCAGACCGCCGCTCGACCGGGTCTCGGCCAGCGCCTGGCCCAGGTCCGGCGAAACCGGTTGGTCCGGCAGAACCTGGTCCTTTTCATCGGCGGCCTCGTCGCCGGCATTGGCGGTTTCGTCTATCACGCGATCGCCGGCAGGGTCCTTGGCCCTGCCACTTACGGCCAGGTCGCGTTCCTCATCGCGATCTACGCGGTCGGTACAGCGCCGGCTCTGATCCTGATCGTTGTCCTGGCTCGCTACACCGCCACGCTCGCGGCTCGGGGCGACGCCGGCGTCCGCACCCTGCTGGCCCGTACCAGTCGCCTGGTCGCCATCCCTTGCCTTGTTCTGGTCCTGGTCGTCACCCTGTTCGCGCATCCAATCGCCGCCTTCGCGAACCTGGGCTCGACGATTCCCATCCTCATCCTCGGGTTCGCGATCGCGCTGATCTGGCAGGTCGCGATCCCGCGCGGCATCCTGCAAGGGCTGCAGAGGTTTCCCGCCCTTTCCCTGAACCTCTCGCTCGAGCTGATCGTCCGCACCACCCTGGTCTTCTTGTTGCTGAAAGCCGGGTACGCGGTGTCCGGCGCCATGGCGGCGGTCTTCATCGGCGTGTCCTTCGCATTCCTGCTGGGCCTGTACACGCTGCGCGACCACTTCAAGCGAGTGGGCACGCGGGTGCAGCTGCGCGTGATGGCCGGTTTCTCGCTGACGGCGGCGGCGGGAATCATCGGCATCCAGATCCTCTACAACCAGGACGTCATCCTCGCCGAGCATTTCCTCAGCAGCCACGAGGGAGGGATCTACGGCGGGCTGAATAAGATCGGCACGATCCTTTTCTTCTTGACCCTCAGCGTCAGCCAGGTGCTGTTTCCTCGGGTGGTCGAGGCGGTGGCGAAGGAGCAGCACCCCGGACGGATCCTGCTCTCTTCCGC
The DNA here is from genome assembly GCA_035300725.1 of Candidatus Eiseniibacteriota bacterium. Lineage (GTDB taxonomy): Bacteria > Chloroflexota > Dormibacteria > Dormibacterales > Dormibacteraceae > Palsa-870. Next base: position 9,255 of record DATGVE010000030.1, read on the forward strand.
CGGGATCCTCACCGCACTCGGGGCGGGAGCGCTGCTCGTTTTCGCGGTCGTGCCCGGACTCGTCGTCGGAATCCTCTTCGGACCCGCTTTCCGCGATGCGACTCCGTACGTGTTCGCCGTCGGCGTGATCGGTCTCTCGCTCGCGCTGGACAACCTGTTGGTTCAGTTCTTCATGGCCGTGCACGACCGCGTGTTCGTGCCCATCCTCGCGCTGGCATGCGTAACCGAAGGCGCGCTCATTTTCCTTTTCCATTCGGGGGTAGGCCAGGTCGTGGTCGACGTGCTGATCGCGTTGATCGGGCTGCTCGTGCTGCTGAGCATTCGCTGCTACGTCCTTCTGCCCACACTGCACGCCGAGAGCCTGCGGGAGCCGGAGCTCGTCCCCCTTCCCCCTGCGGGGGTGGAAAAAAGCTAAGTCCCGTGGACCTTGCGGCCCGCGGGACTTATAAAAACGCTCGGCAACGACCTACTCTCCCATCGGGTTACCCCGACAGTACCATCGGCGCAGGAGGGCTTAACTACCGTGTTCGGAATGGGAACGGGTGTCTCCCCTCCGCCATGGTCACCGAACAAAGATGATTATAGCCAAGTCAAAAATGCCGGCTGAGTACGTCGACCTTCCGATCTACCACGAAGAGCTGGCAGACGCTCTTGGGTTCAACCAGACGGACCTCGAAGCCAATAGAGCCGGCCGGCTCTCCGCGTCTGAGCGGGCCTTTGGTTTTCGACAGAATGTTTACCGGCCCGTTGGAGGTGCTTCCTTTTGTTTGCTTCTGGCCGCCGGTTTCGCAGCTCTCGCCTTCGCGATCGGATTCAGCTACCTGGTCGCGTGGGCGCTGGTTGTAGTTGCTGCACTCCTGGTGTTTGCTGCCGGCTACCTGGCAATGGTTGCGTTCAACATTGCGCAAGACTTGAATTCGGGCGTCGTCTCGAGCGTTGAGGGTCTCGTTCAGCCCTCCGTCCAGGTCACGAACTTGAAGACGAGCTCATCCCTACCTGCAATGCCGCTCTGGTCCTTTTACTGGGCCGTCGGCGACCAACGGTTTTGGGTCAGCGCCAAAGCCTACGGAGTGCTCACCCCCGCACGCCATCGGTTGTATTTCCTACCGCGGACACGTCGCATAGTCGCGGCAGAACCAATCACCACGAGCCCTTAGCCAACTCATATCTCGAGCCGATTCGGTGCGTTTGGCGGGTCGGCTCAAGGGGTCAACGCAACACCTCGTGAGATCACGAACCACGCGCGCCAATGAGCAGAGCAGAAAGAAAGGACAGTGCAATGAAGTGGGTGTTGGGTCTCGCCTGGGTTTAGTCGTGGGCGCCATGGCGGGAAAGGCCCGCCTGGCCGGCCAAACCGGCCTGGAAGCGCTGGATTCGACATGTCTGGCACCACACGCGCCTGTGAACTCGCCGATTCGACACGTCTGGCACCAACGGTGCCTTCGAAAGGACTAACGCACGCGAGGATGGGCGCTGATGGTAGCCGGTGTTGCGACCACCGCATGAGACCACCCACCAAACCTACCTATGGGCCGCGGCTAATTCGGTGGATTTGGCGCCGAACCGACCTTATCGCGCGCCAGGGGTGCCTAGCGCGTGCGGCGGCGCCGCGCGCGGAGGCTCTTGATCTTGCGAGCCTCTGCCGGCGGAACGTAGTGCGAACGGCGTCGCATCTCGCGCACGAGCCCCTGCTCCTGCACCTTGCGGCGGAATTCCCGAAGCGCCTGCTCGAACTCCTCGGGATCCTTGACGACTATTCGCACAACCCGAAAAGGATACCGATTAAGGGCGGGCGCTGCATACTGACCGCTTAACAGGGCCGCGACCTTTACTACTCGAGGACGTCAGGGCGGACCGTCCTCACGACGGCGATGACGGCGAAGGCGAGTGCGAACGCCCCGATCACCACCAGGGCGTGAGTCCCATCCACGGGCAGGAGGGGCGCCGCAAAAGCCGCCCGAGCGTGATGGCCCGGCTCGATCAGGTTCAAGACGATGTTGAGGTTGGGACCCAGCTGGTACTGGCTGATGTTCAGCCATGGGTGGTCTTGCTTCGTGATTCGAGAACCAAGCGCCTCGAGGATGACCGTGAAGTTGTCGACCGGGAAGAACGCGAGCGACGCAGCCATCGCAAAGGCGAGTGAGCGGCCGAGGCCGGCCGCGGCGGCAGCCATGAGGATGGCGATCCCGATGCTCATCCCCTGCACAACCACCCACATCCGCAGGTCGGCCCAGAACTCGCCCGGCAGGTTCTGCAGGGGCGCAAGGCCGCCTGACCAGGCGTTGACCAGCAGGGCGAGGAGCGCACCGGCAAGGACCATGTAACCCACCAGCAGGGCGGCGCCGATGATCGCCAGGGTCAGCGCTTTGGCGAGCAGCAGGCCAATTCTTCCAGTGCCGCGCGCATAGATGATGCGGATGGTCCCGGACGAGTACTCCATCGCGAAGAGCCGCGAGCCGACGATCAGGAGAAAGATGCCGGAGCCGATCTGAAAGACGGTCCCGAAGACGTCTCTGGCGCCGTAAGCGAACGCCGTCGGATTGGCCTTGAGCTGATCCTGGATGTTCGACGCGCTGGCGACGGCAAGCGTGATGACCGCCAGCAAGACGAAGGCACCGGCGAGCATCAGCCAGAAGCTGAGCTGGCGCGACACCTTGAGTGTCTCGCCTCTCACCGTTCCGAAAAAGCTGGGATGCCGCGCGACTGTGCTCATGACTTGTCCTCAGTAAGGCTCAGGAAGATGTCCTCGAGGTCCGTCTGCCGCTCGCTGACCGAGTCCGGCGTGTGGCCGCTCTCGACCAGGAACTTGATGAGGTTGCGGCCGCGACCGTCCGGCGCGGGCGTGACGAGAACGCCATCCTCGGACCGCGCCTGGCGGGCCCACGGCTGCAGGCGGAGTGCGGCCAGGACTTCGGCAGGGGCGTCGACCTTGACCTCGAACTCCCCTGTCGCCTTCAGGAGGTCGTGGACCGGCGCGACGCGGATGAGCTTTCCGTGGTTGATGATCGCCACCCGCGTGCAGATCTGCTGCACCTCGCTCAGCACGTGACTGGAGATGAACACCGTCTTTCCCTGGGCGGCCAGCTCGCGCAGCAGGTCACGCATCTCGACGATGCCCGCGGGGTCCAGACCGTTCGCGGGCTCATCGAGGATGAGGATGTCCGGGTCGTTGAGCAGGGCCAGGGCTAGGCCGAGACGCTGCTTCATGCCCATGGAGTAGGTTCTCACCTTGTCCCGATCGCGACCTTTCAAAGCGACGATCTCGAGGACTTCGTCGATCCGCTTCTCCGAGGCGCCGCCGAGGAGATCCCCGACAGCACGCAGGTTGTCGCGACCCGAGAGATAGCCATACAGCGCGGGCGACTCGACGAGCGCGCCGACGCGCGGCAGGACCTGGGAGCGATGCGCCCGCACCTCGAGGCCCAGGATCTCGACCGAACCGCTCGTGGGGGCGATCAGGCCAAGGGCCATGCGGATGGTCGTCGTCTTCCCCGCTCCGTTGGGACCGAGGAAGCCGAACAGCTCAGCCCTGTCCACCTCGAGGTTGAGCTGATCCACCGCAAGCCGCTTGCCATACGCCTTCGAGAGCGCGATGGCGCGAAGCGCCGGCGCTGCGGTGCCCACTCTCACTCAAGCACCGCAGCAGCCGGTTTTGTGACACGAGCCGCTAGTTCGTCTACGGGTTGACTCCGCCCAGCGTCAGAGTCGCGGTGTGCGGGCCGCTCTGGTTGACCCAGCTGACCGAGACACGCTCACCAGGCTTGTGCGCCCGAATCGCTGTGCCCAGGTTGTCGATCGTGGTGACCTGCGCGCCGCCGACTGAGGTGATGACCGCGTTGCGCGTGATGCCGGCGCCGTCCGCCGGCGAGCCGCCCACCACAGCCCGCACCAGCGCGCCGGAGGAGACGTTCAGCCCGAGCTGCGCTGCGGTCGCTGCGTCGAGGGTCTGCGCGGAGACCCCGATGTAGCCGACCTGGCCATAGATGATCGCGGGGTTTGCGGTCCTCGACCGGATCTGGTTGACGATGTTGACGATCGTGTCCGTGGCGAGGGCGTAGTTGATGTTGGAGGCTGTGGAGCGGAAGCCCTGCACCTGGCCTGCTGTGATCATGCCCACGACTTGACCCGATGAATTGAGAAGCGGGCCGCCGGAGTCGCCTGGGTAGATCGTGGCGTCGGTCTGGATCATCCCGGTGAGCCGCTCAGACTTGGACCCACCGGCGCTGGCGGTGATGGTCTGATCGAGCGCCGTGATGTTGCCCTGCGAGACGTCGGGCGTTCCGCCTTGCCCGAGCGCGTTGCCGATGGCGACGACCACGTCACCGACCTTCAGCGTGGACGAGCTCGCAAAGTTGACGGTGGGCAGGCCGGACACACCCTCGACCTGGATGACCGCGACGTCTGCGCTCGGGTAGACCCCGACCACGTGCGCGGTAAAGGCTTGAGAGTGCCCTGAGATAGTGACGAGAATCTGGGTCGAGCCGTCGACCACGTGGTTGTTGGTGAGGACCTCGCCGCTCGAGGTGATGATCATGCCGGTGCCCGCGGCCCGACCAGATCCGACCACGGTGTTGATGTCGACGACCGCGGGGTTGACCTTGGCGGCGATCGCGTTGGCATCGAGCGCGGCGCCCGTGCTGGGTCGGGTGGCTTGAATCGGCGCTTCTGGATTGGTCTGCGGCTGGGTAACGGCCTGGGACGTGCCGGGGTGAGTATTGATCGCGCGCGCGAGGCTCCAGCCGATTCCGGCGCCCGCCGCGGCAGCGATCACAGCCGCGACCACCACTCCCGCGGCGACGCGGTGCCACAGGGAGTTGTTCACGGGAGGTGCCGGCGGGGTGGGCGGCGGAGGTGGAGGAGGCGGCAGGAGCGACTGGTCGGGCAGCGTCCCGACAGGCTCGCTGGAAGTTGCTTCGAGTTCCGACATGGGTTCCTCCGAGTAAACGCTTGCTAGCTTGGTTTGTGTACACGATGCGGTTCGAAACTTGGAGGACGTTGGACGGTCCCTTAGAGCTTGCTGAGAAGCCCGGCCTCCTGCCGCGCGGCTCCAACTCTCAACATGTCTAGCTCATGGCGTTAAAACGATTCTGCGTCGCCGCCGCTTTGATATGTGTGGTCGTGGCGTGCGGCACCCGTTCCGCAGCGGTCCCCGCCGCGCCGCCTTCCCCGGTTCCCACCCCGACGCCACCGGCAGCTCCGACGCCGGCGACACCGCAGCGGATGGAAGCATCGCTGCCCGCACCGGTCGAGGAGACTGGGGCTGCTGTGGCCGCCGGCAAGCTGTACGTGATGGGCGGCTTCGATGCAGCCGGCCGGAGCCTCTCCACCGTCTACGTCTTCGACGGCACCGCTTGGCAGGCCGGCCCTGGCCTGCCGCTTGCGGTCGACCATCCTTCCGCCGCCAGCCTCGACGGCAGGGTCTACCTGTCAGGCGGGCACAACTTCGGACGAGCAAGCGCCCGCCTTGCGCGCTTTGACGGCGCTTCGTGGACCGAGCTCGCGGCCATGCGCTACGCGCGAGGTGGGCACGCTCTTCTCGCCGCCCAGGGGCGGCTGTACGCGATCGGTGGCAACAACGCCGGCGCTAATGTCGCGCCTGCCGAGGTCTATGACCCCGGTACCAACGCCTGGAGCACTTTGCCCTCGCTGCCAGTGCCAAGAAATCACGTGTCTGGGTTCGTCATGGGATCCAACGTTTGTGTTGCCGGAGGCCGGGCCCCGACTACGGCACGCGTCGACTGCTTCGACACCGCTCAGGGCGCCTGGCATCAAATCGCCGATCTTCCCCGCGCGACGAGCGGCGCCGGCGCAACAGCGTTCCTTGGCGGAGGGATTGTCATGATGGGCGGCCAGAACGCCCAGGAGACCGCAATCGTCGATCAGCTGACTCGCTACTCGGCGAGCTCGGGCTGGAGCACCGGCGACGCGATGATGGTGCCGCGCCACGGGTTTGAGCTGGCGGTGTTTCAGGATCGCGCGTGGGCCTGCGGCGGCGGGACGGCACCCGGGCTTCGTCCCGTCGCCACCTGCACTTCGGTCGCGAACCCGACTCCGCTCCGCCGGCCCTAGACTGCGGCGGTGGACCTGCAGCTGGCGGGCAAGACGGCGATCGTGACCGGCGGCAGTCGCGGAATCGGCAAGGCGATCGCTCGCGAGCTTGCGCGTGAGGGTGTCCGGGTCGCGATCGTCGCGCGCGGCGCGGCAGCGCTCGATGCCACAGCAGCCGAGATCACGGCTGAGACCTCGACGAAGGTCGTGCCGATTGCAGCCGACACCGGCTCCGACAGCGAGGTCCGGGCGATGGTCGCCAGTGCGGTCGAAGCGCTCGGTGGAATCGACATTCTCGTCAATGCGGCGGCTCAGCCCGGAGGCCAGGCACCTCCGCCCAAGCTCGCCGAGATCGACGACGCAATCGCCTGGCCCGACCTCAACGTCAAAGTCCTCGGCTATCTGCGCTGCATCCGAGAGGTGGCGCCGCACATGGCCGCGAAAGGCGGCGGCAGGATCGTGAACATCTCAGGCCTCGCCGCGCGATCGACAGGTTCGACCGTCGGCAGCATTCGCAACGTCGCCGTGGCGGCGCTGACGAAGAACGTGGCCGACGAGCTCGCCGCCCAACACATCACAGCGGTCGTCGTGCACCCGACCACGACGCGAACCGAGCGCACACCCGCCGTGATCGATGCAATGGCCAAGCGCCGCGGGGTCACCCCGCAGGAGGTCGAGGCACAGATGAACTCGTCCAACCTGCTCGGGCGCATGGTCGATGCGCAGGAGGTGGCGTGGACTGTCGCGTTCCTGTGCTCACCCAAGGCGGTCGCGATCAACGGCGACGCCATAGTCGTGGGCGGCGGCATTCGCGGCGCGATCCACTACTGAGTCATGTATTCGTCCGGCTCAACGCCGCCCTCCCTGGTCATCGGAATCGGACTTCTGCTCATCGCGGGCTGCAGCGTGGTGCTCGCTCTGATCTGGGGGGATGGCGTCGCTGCTGTCGCGTATCAATGGGGTCTCGCCAGCCCTCGTGAGGCACCCGCCCAAGTCGTAAACACGATCACCACTTACCGCCGCCGCAGCGGCACGCTGCGGCAGGTCGTCCTTTTAGTGGATGGCAGTAGGAAGACGATCAATGTCCATGACGGCGAGCTGTTCCGCAAACTCGCAGCGGGCGAGCCAATTCGCGAGCGCATCGTGGCAGACAGCGTGGTCGCGATTCGAGCGGGCGCTCAAGAGCTGCAGATCGAGGACAACCTGCATTGGCTGATCGGTCTTGTTGGAGGAGTCCTTCTCGGCGTCGCGGTGCTTCTGATCGGAATTCGCACCGGGCTCGCGAATGGCTTTGTCAGCCGCGGGGCGATCGGGTACCCGGGATCAGTCAGACGCCCCGAACTCCTGGTGATCCTCGCCTCATTCGCCCTCGTGGTCAGCGGCGTTTCGATTGGCGTCGTGGAGTGGGTGACCAATGGAGTCCCGCCATTGCCCGTCGTAGCTTCGATAATCGCCGCCTCCACCATCTGGGGGGGCTTCCTACTGATCCGAGCGAAGCGGACGAATCGGGCACTCGGCGAGGTTGGATCGCGCATGACGTCGGGCGAACTCATCACCGCAATGATCGGCAACGCGAAAAACGGCGGGTGGGACGTGTCGTTCATCGGTGACGGCCGAGTTCCGAAAGATGTGACCTTGAGCACGCTTGACGAAGCGGCACTCAACCGGATCGAGAACCTGATCGCGGACGCACACAAGTCTCGACCGGTAGATGTGAGCTTCGCCTGGTACCCATGGGAGTCGAAGGGTGGACGGGGCTCGCGCGGCGAGTCCATGATTTTCATTACTGAACACAAGCACGTTGAATACGTCGCGACCCTCGATGGGCGGCCAGAAGTCACCGCTTCAAGCCCGACGTTCGAAGGCCTCTCGACCGCGATCGAGACGGCAATGGCCAGTCAGGGCGAAGCAGACCCGCAACACCTGCAGGCCTGCATCGCGTGGAACCGGACATTGACCAACTTTGGGTACGTGCACTCAGTGCCTTAGCTCTTGTTGCTATGAAGGAGGCTGGCTGAATGGAACTTGCTGGGCGGGTCGCGCTGGTTACAGGAGGCTCCGGCGACCTCGGATCCGCGATCTGTCGCGCGCTGGCGCAAAACAAGGTCGACGTCGCCGTCACCTATGTCGGTGAGAAGGAGCGCGCCAACAGTGTCGTGGCGGAGGTGGAAAAGGCCGGCTGCCGTGCGTGGGCAGTACACCTCGATCAGTCGAGCGCCACAATGCCCGACGAGGTGGTCGCCGCTACCGCGGCGCGTTTCGGCCGGCTCGACATCCTGGTCAACAACGCTGCGTGGAATACAGGTGTCCCTTTCACCGACCTGGAGAGCCTGACGCCGGAGATCTGGGACCGGATGTACGCGACGAACCTACGCGGGCCTTACTTGCTTGCCCGCTCGGTGGCGCGGATCATGCAAAAGCAGGGTGAAGGACGGATCGTGAACATCGCGTCGGTGGGCGGTCTCTACCCGGCGGCCAGCAGCATCGCTTACGCGTCCACGAAGGCCGCTTTGATCCATCTCACTCGCTGCCTGGCGGTCGCCACCGCTCCGAAGGTACTGGTCAACTGCGTCGCACCCGGTCTGATCGAGGGCACTCGAATGGCGGAGCGCATACCGAAACCACTTGTCGCCGCGGTGCTTGACAGGGCGCTCCTCAAGAAGGGTGCGTCAGCCGGCGACATCGCCGAGCAGGTGGTCACCTTCTGCCGGACGGACACCACCACCGGACAAGTGCTGGCGATCGATTCAGGATTTGTCTTCCACTGATCCGTTATCGATTCGCAGTTTCCCACGCCGCTTGACACATCACACAGCGGGTCGCATCTGGCAGCGCCGCCATTCGTTCGTCGCCGATCTTTCGCCCGCAATCCTCGCAAACCCCATACGCACCCTGAGCTATCCGGTCACGCGCGCGCTCGGCCTGCTCACGCTCCAGCTCGAGCACGTGCTTGATCGTCTCGCTGTTCGCACGCTCGCTCTGCACCTGCGCGAAGTCAGACTCCCCGAATCCCTTGCTCATAGGAGATTCAGTATCCACCCCGGCGTTCGTTAAAACACAGTCCGTTTTGCCTTGACCGGGCGTCCCTTGACACTGGCCCCCTCGCGGTACAGGATGGCAAGCATTCCCGCCTAGGGACGCGGGAGCCGTGCTTACGGAGGAGTGGGATGAACCTGAAAAGACGCTATTGGTTTGGTGTGCTCGCGGTGGCGTTGCTAGGAGCCTTGATTCCGAGTCCGGCGGTGGCAGCCACGTCGGTCACCCTCGTCGCCTCGGGATTGGACAGTCCGCGGGGAGTCGCCTTCATTGACGGGACCGTCATGGTGGCAGAGGCAGGCCACGGTTCTGACAACCCCGCCGACTGCATCACCACTCCGTTCGGCAATACCTGCATCGGAAACACATCACAGATTTCGTGGGTGAATACAACGACCGGCGCGCACGCCCCGCTGGTCAAGGGATTCTTCTCGATCACTCTTGGTCGCGAGGGCGCCTTAGGCGTGAGCGGGCTCTCCGTTCGCGGCGGGAAGCTGTACGCCCAGATCGCCGGCACCTCGCGAGAGGTACCAGCCCGCTTTGCCATCGGCAAGGAGGCCGGCCACCTGATCTCAGTCAATACGGAAGAGCGGACATGGAAATCGATAGCTTCGGTGGGCGACGCTGACTTCGACTACACCACCACGTTCACCGAGCCGAATCCATCGGTCTGCGGCCCGTGCCCTGGCACTCAGGAGCACGACGCAAACCCGAACGACGTGCTGGCGACCAGTCACGGCTGGTTGGTTGCGGACTCCGGGTCCAACACGCTGACCATGGTGGACAAAGACCGAAAGACGACAGTCCTTTACTACTTCCCGTGGAGAGACTCGAATTTCCGTAACTTCCCAAGCGACGAAGTTCCCACTTGCGTGGCAAGCACGGGCGAGGCGGTGTGGATTGGCACGCTCGCGGGACACCTTTTCTCGTTCGAGGACGGCAAGGTCACCCAGGTGATGCCCAAGGACAGCACGGGCCGGCCGCTGCTCAGCCACGTGACGGGATGCACGACCGGCGGCGATGGAAAGTTGTACCTGGTGAACATGTTCGGAGCAGGGACGTTCGGCTCCCCGAATTTCCCTAACGGTAACGTCGTGGTTTACAACACCGAAAGTGGCAAGGGATCGATGCTCGCCGACGCGTTCCACAACCCTGCCCTGTTCTTGCCCTACATGGCTAAGGTCGGGCCCGACGGAAACCTGTGGGTTACCTCGGGTGCGATATGCCCCGCCAACGGCGCGAATCCATTTGGCGGTGGACCAAACCCGTGCACGATCGGCGCCACGAAAGGTGGGCGGCTGGTGAAGCTCAGCCTGCCAAACGGAGGCGAGAACGATTAGCGGCGCTTAACCACCGATCTGTGGCCGCGAGGCTGGCTCCTCGACCTCGCGCCACAGATTGGATCCCTTGACGTTTGACTTGCATGCCTTAACACGTTCACCTGCAGCTCACGGCAAGGCCAACCCCAAGGCTCATGTCATAGCGCCACGAACGAACTAGATAGGCGACGATGGGGTGGTCGGATACAGGTTCTTCGGAGTGTGGTCCAGGAAATCACGTGGCAGGATACGGAAGCTGTCGAACTCGTACGGCACGACACTGTCCTCCTCGCCCTTCTCACGTGGGGTGTGATGCGTACGCAGGACATGCCAGATGACCACATCCTGACCATCGACCGTCTCGGCGGGAGTTGCGTAGACGTTCTGCAGGACTGAGTCGTCGCAAGTCACATCGGACCCGTCCTCGACGCCTGCTTTGTAGCGCACGACCCAGAGATCACCGCTGCTCCACTTACCGTCGGGCGAACCGTCAGAGCCCGGCGAAATCTCGTAACCGCGGACCTGCCCGTTAGCCTTTGGCGCCTTATTGATGACGCGCCACTTGGTGTATTCGGCCGGCACGGTGCTGTCCTTGCCCTCGTTCAGGATGCTGATCCACTGATCCTGGCCCGCCCCGTAGCCGGCGTGAACGAATTTCTGAACGAGATTGTTGCCAGGTGTAACGATGTCGAAGTCCATCCGGAAATAGAAGTTGTGAATGTGGCCTTCAGTCGGCGGATTGGTCGTCCAGAGACGGGCCCCGAGCCCGATCTTCGCCTCGATCGCGCCGTCTGCGCCAAATTCCCAGCGCTGGATGTACTGGTAGTTGGCTGCCTGCTGCTTAGTCCACACAACAGCTTTGGCGGGCTCCAGGAGGCTGGCGGGTATCTGCTCGTAGGCGACTGCACCTTTCGGGTTGAGGATGGGATCGTATGCGTTGTCATTGCTCGCGAAGCCGCTCGGCGGGATCGACCACGATGGGGCGTTGGGTGCGATCGGCGTCATCGAGGTGAACTGGATGCCCGAACCGCAGCTGAACGTGCCGAGGCCATCCTTAAAGTGCGGTGAGCCACCGTGATAGGGCACGAGCACGAACGGCTGGGTGGCCCGAAAGAGCACCCGCGTGCCCTGGAAGTTGGCTTTCGAGATGGCCAATCCCCCTCCGTAGAGCGAAGGAATGGACCAGGAAAAAGTCCAGCCGGCGAAGTTCACTGAACCTGGCATCGTCTCGTCCTCCTCTACTCCCGCCGACCCGACTCTTCAGGATCCAGAGCCAGGGCTCGCCGGGTGCTCAGGTCCACGGCCACCTGGCCAACTTTCCTGGGTTTCTTGCCACCAACCCAGAAGTACAAGGCGAAGATTCGGTGCCCACGCGCCGGGCTGGACTCGGCAAAGCTCAGTCGGGAAGGCATCGACGCGATTTGAACACCTCGTACTTTGCGGAGCGACCGCAGCTTAGGGGTGGCCAGTGCGATCTCCTTCGCCTCGTCAAGTTCCTCGTCGGTCAAAGGAGGCTGGATCCCCAAGCGTTCCGTCACCCCGACGACACTTCCGCTGCGAAGGTCCACCACCGCGACCTGAAGCGCATTCCGGTCGTAGTCGTAGATTCCCACTTCTGCCAAACGGAGCGCCTTTCGGGCGTCGCCAGACGGCTTCTCATCGATCAGGTCGCCGCCGACCACACGAAACCGTCTGCCGGCGAGGCGTCGCTTGACCTGGGGGTCTGCGAGGACGGCTGCCACCACCCTTGGCCTTACCTTGTCGATGAGAGCTTGCAACCGCTTGCTGGACGAAGGCTGCTTGCCCGCCAGCACCAGTCCTCTTGCCTCCTCCACATTGCTCACCAAAGGCTTAGCCATCACGACTCCTCCTAGCCCGATGCCTGACCAGCGCCAGATGGACAATGCGCTCGCTTGGCGGATTCGTCAAGTGGTTACTCAACACCTGCGAAGTGACTGGGTCCCGGCGCCGCGAGCCATCTCAGCGGCCGCCGCGAGGCGCTAGGCGGGTGGACGCCCAGCGCCTCAGGCCTGCTGTAATGACTATGACGTCGTCACTTGCTTCGACCCGAGGGATTGGTCGGCAATGCACCGCCAGCAGCTTCAGGAAGCTGTTGACGGATCTGGAATGTTCGTCGGCGAAGTCGCCCTGACGCGGGACGAGTCTCGATGCATCGTTCCGCGACCGGGAGGTGGCTACGTCCTCGCTATCGACACGTCGAATTTCAAAGTGGCGGCCCGGGCTGCTAGCGGAGATCAGCCGCTTGAGGCGGTTGCCCTCACCAACGGTCGAGTGATCGCGCGCGACTGGAAGTCCGGAAAAGTTCTGACGGGAGAGTTGCGGGACTCTCTGCCTAGCGGCGTGAGGCCCCGACGGGCACGCCTCGACCGTCACACTGGCGGACCTGGACGGCATCAACTCGACCCCGAGCTCCCTCATGTCCGTCCTCGGAAGCACGAAAGTTAAGTCGCCGCGTCGGTCTGTTCTGTCTGGTGAGCACTCCCGAGAACTCGTCGATCAGAGCTCATGCCCTGATCGAATTGGACCTCGCTGACCAGGTCTACTTCGCGGCTTGGCACGGCGTTGGCTGCGATAACTCGGCCGAACCACTCCGCACTGCTCTTGGGAACTCGCGATTGGGTGGCATAGTCGAGGTACACGAGTCCGAAGCGCAGCCGGTAGCCGGCCGCCCATTCAAAGTTATCCATCAAAGACCACAGCATGTAGCCCTGTAGCGGCACACCCTCGTCTATGGCCTGCGCTGCTGCTCGGAAGTACGCGTCGTAGTAGTCGATACGCTCAGGGTCGTGGCAGCTTCCATCCGGGCCGATGTAATCGTGCAGCGCGATCCCGCTTTCCGTGATCCATATCGGGAGATGCTGCGTCCATTCCCGGTGGAGACGCGTCAGGACGGAATACAGCGCGTCTGGTCGAATCGCGACAGCCCCTGCGGTGATGGGAGGTTCAGGCGGCAACTTGCGAGTGCCCCGCACCAGATTCGATGGGTCATCCAGGTGGCGTGCGTCGGCGACAACTCGATGCTGCTCATAGAAGTTGACGCCAAGAAAATCCATCGGGCGGCTGATCGTGGCCAGGTCGCCGTCGCGGACGAAGCTGAAGTCCGTGACGCCCGACCAGAATTCGTACGCGTCTTGTGGGTAAGCACCCCGAAACAAAGGCGAAAGGAAGAGTCGATTCTCAAACATGTCCACCTTTGCCGCGGCGGCAACGTCCGCTGCGGTTCCCGAGGCCGGCAGGACGTCCGAGAGATTCAGTGAAATGCCCGCCTTTGCCCGGGGGGCGGCGTCCCGGATCCGCTCCAAGCCCCTAGCGTGCGCGAGAAGCAAGTGGTGCGCGGCCGTCACAGCCTTCGCCTCATCCCTGATGCCGGGCGCGTGGCGCCCCTCGAGGTGGCCGACGAACGCAGCAACCCAGGGCTCGTTGATCGTAATCCACCGCTCGACTCGATCTCCCAGGCGGCGGACAACAATAGATGCGTAGTCAGCGAAGCAATCGGCGGTCGCGCGGTTGGTCCAACCGCCTCGGTCCTGGAGCGCCTGGGGCAAATCCCAGTGATATAGCGTTGCGATCGGCATGACGTTGCGAGCCAGTAGACCGTCGACGAGGCGGTCGTAGAAACCGAGCCCGGCCGGATTGGCAGACCTCCCGTCAGGCTGGACCCGCGGCCATGCGATCGAGAAGCGGTACGCCTTTAGCCCGAGCAGGGCGATCAGATCGAGATCGGCTTCCAGCCTGTTGTAGTGGTCGCACGCGATGTCTGCATTCTCACCGTGATAAATCGCTCCGCGCACGCGCACGAACGTGTCCCAGATGGATGGCCCGCGACCGTCTGCCCCGGTCGCGCCTTCGATCTGATAGGCCGAGGTCGAGGCGCCCCACACGAAGTCCTCCGGAAATTCGACAGTCATAGTTTCCTTTGGGCCTGTGTCAGTAGCCCAGTCTCATACCTCTGACGAGGTATTTCTGAAGCGCAAATGAAACCGCCAGCGTAGGCAGCGTCAGGTAGATGCTGCCCGCCATAAGGGATCCCCAGTAGATCTTGTAACCAGTCTGCATTTGCAAAAGCTGCGATGTCAGGGGTGTCGCCTCTGGAGTCGTCGAGAAGGAAATGGGAAACAGGAGGTCGGTCCAGCCCGCGATGAAGCTCAGCAACGCGACCGTGAGCAGTCCCGGCGCGGCCAGTGGAACGGCGATGCGCCAAAAGACTCCGAAAGGCGACAGGCCGTCGAGCAACCCGGCTTCTTCGATCTCACGCGGTAGAGCGTCGAAGAACGGCCTCAAGATCCAGGCGACGAGCGGAAGATTCAAAACCGCTACGCCCAGGATGATGCTGACCACGTTGTTGAGCAGGCCCAGCGCATTCATGATCAAGTACAGGGGCACCACCAACGCCGCCGGCGTCACCATCCGGGTGATCAGCAAGCCGCCCAGCAAGACTCGGCTGCCTGTGAATGGATATCGCGAAAAGCCATAGGCGGCCATGCCGCCCAGCACAACACTGATGGCTACCACGCCCAGCGAGATCTCGACGCTGTTCAGCGTCGCCACGCCGAAGTGAAATTGCTGAAAGAGAGATGCGTAATTCGCCCAGGCTGGTATGGCGGGAAGAGCGAGCGGGCTGGAGAAGAGCTCGGTCTCTGTCTTCAGCGAGCCGATCGCCATCCAGAGCACCGGAATGACAATCGCGACAGCCGCAAGGACCAAGAACCCAGCCCGGACCACTCGGCTGACGCGCTCCGTGTTCGAAAAAGCAATCATGCCGGCGACAATCTTCTGATGGCGAGCAGAGAGGCACCCAGCGCCGCCGAGACGACGATCGCGACGACGGCAAGAGCCGAAGCCTGGCCGAAGTTCAAGAAGTCGAACGCAGTCCTCCAGATCAGCAAGGGAAAGACCTGCGTGTCATTGCCGGGGCCACCACCGGTCGTGACGAAAACAACGTCAAAAATCTTGGTAAACGCATCGACCGCCCTGAAGGCCGCGACCACTGCAAGCACCGGCATGATCGAAGGAAGCGTGATGTACCGGAACTCCTGCCAGCCGTTTGCACCGTCGAGTCTCGCCGCCTCGTACTGGTCCGACTCTATGGAAAGGATCGCGGCAAACAGCAGGAACAGCACAAACGGCATCGTTTTCCAGGCGTCCGCGACGATCACCGAGGCGAGCGGAAATTGGGAGAACCACGCGATGTCAGTGCGCAAGACCGCGTCTACCGGGCCGAATTGCGGGTGAAGGAGCATCTTCCACGCGATCGCGCCGGCGATGGCAGGCGTCGCGAAAGGAAGGATGAAAGAGCTGAGCAGGACCCGGGAGAGGATCCGGCCGAACAAGCTGCGGCTCTCGACGACAAGCTTCGCTAAAAGTGTTGCCAGAGCCAGCCCGGCCGCCATCTCGATCGCGACGCTGACGACGGTGAAGACGATCGTCACCCAGATCGAGTGCCAGACGACGTCAGAGGCGGCGAGCCAGCTGTAGTTGCTCAGCCCGACGTAGGTCGTTTCGGCGGACCGGAGCGGCGAGTACTGGTGAAAGCTCAGAAACACCACGTTCGCGACCGGGTAGACCATGAATGCGAACGCAAAGACGAGCGCGGGCAGCGTCAGGCCGAGGCCCGTGAGCTGGATTCTGCGGTTCCATGTGAGAAAGGCGGCGGCCGGCCCGCGGCTCCGAGAACCGCGGACCTGCCGACTAGTTGACATTGCCCGATCCACGAGCTTTATTCGATCGCCTTCCGGCCCTTGAACTTTTCGTTCTGCAGCCAGTCAGCCGCGGCATCCGGCGACAGGTCGCCCTTGAGCGCTTTGGCGATAGCTTCGCTGACGCCCGCCGACAGCTCGCCGACCCAGGTGGTCTGGTTGTACTGAAGGTTTGGCAGCACCTTCTCGAACTGTTCGATACCGACAAGAGCCTTCCGTACATCCGGGTCCTGGATGACATCCTTGCGCATCGGCAGGTCCCCGGTCTCGATCGCCTGCTTCTTCTGATATGCGGCGCTCATCATCCACTGGATGAACTTGGCGCCGTTGGCTGCATTGGGTGCTGCGTCAGGGATGGTGGCCACAAACGCGCCCAGGTGCGCACCATTGCCTGCCAGCGGAGCCATCCCAATCTTGTCGGGCATCTTCTCCTGAAACGTCTTCCAGATGTAGAACCAGTTCTGGTACATCGCAACTTTGCCGTTCTGAACGAGCTGATCCCCGTCGAAGAAGTTCTCCGTCTGCCATCCGGGCGGGTTGAACTTGCTGAACTTGACGAGCCAGTTCATGGCCTGCTTCTGCTGTGGAGAGTTCAACGTGAGCTGATTGGTCGCCGGGTCCCCATAGTTTCCCCCGAGTCCGTACACGAAGTAGGTGTCGTCGAGGTACACCGACCAGTCGACCCCACCAACGAAGAATCCGTACATGTTGGGCGGCCGGTTGAAGAACTCGGCGACTTGATACATCTGGTCGTAAGACGTGGGCGGGGCGAGGTCGTGGCCGTACTTGGCCTTGAAGTTCGCTTGCTCCGTCGCGTTGTTGAAAAGGTCCTTACGGTAGAACAGCATGGGAAAGTTGTAGTACTGCGGAATTCCAACCAGCTTTCCGTTGTAGGTGAACTTGTCCTTCAGGATCACCTGGTCGACCTGGTCAGCAGGCAAGAGCTTCGACAGATCCTTGACGTGAGCCTTGTACTTGACCCACAGGTTGTCGTCCCCGCCGCCAGTCATGACGACGTCATACAGGCCCGCGTTCTCGATCAGCTCACGCACCTTGCGCTGACCCCAGAGGGGCCGCGCGACCTGCTCGATGGATGCTGTGATACCGGTCGACTTCTCGAAATCGGGCGCGTACTTGATCAAGGCGTCGGTCTCAGGGCCCGCCACCGCGAGCACACGGACGACCTTGGCTGACGAACCCGTATTGGTGGTGGTCGTACCGTTCGAACAGGCAGTCGCCAGTAAAGCAACCGCCGGCAACAGCGACAACAGCCTGACGCCGATTCCCAACCTCATTCGGATTACCTCCTCCCAAAGACTCGTAACCGAGTCGAATCCAGTTGCACTCCAAGCCGGCTCCGGGATCAGCCGATGGCGCCTCCTTGTGTCAAGGGCGCCTCGGGTGCGCGCCTGGCGAGCCCTGCGCCCACCCGCCCTCCATCGGCCAGAAATCGTTCGACGACGAGCGTCGCAGCGCCCATCGCAACCGCGTCGGGACCGAGGCGCCCAAGCTCGATCGAGACGTGGCTGAACGGATAGCGCAGCGCTCTCGCCGCGGCTATCTCGCGAATCCGAGGAAGCAGGCGTGGGCCGATCAGTTGCCCGACCCAGCCGCCGATGACGATGCTGTCCGGGTTGAAAAGGTTCACCAGGTTCGCGACGCCGGCGCCGATGAACTCCGCGGTCTCGTCGAGCACATCCGCGGCGGGCTTGCTGGATCGCGCCGCGTCCAGAAGATCGCGCATCTGCCGCTGTTGGTCTTTCTTGACACGGACAGAACCTCGCGTACGTTGTGCCCAACGCCCAAGGATTCCTTCAGCCCCCACGTAAGCCTCGAGACACCCCAACGCCCCGCACCGGCAGCGCCGGCCGCCCACCATGACGCTTGTGTGTCCCCACTCGCCGGCGCTCGAGGTTGAACCTCGATACAGCGCGCCGTCGTTGAACAGCGCCGCCCCAACTCCGGTACCGAGCAGCACAACGGCCAGATCGCGCGCGTCGCGGCCCGCCCCAAACCAGAGCTCTGCGCGTCCCATGGTCTTGGCGCCGTTGTCGAGAATCACGGGAGCAGGAAGCACGCTTGTCAGGAGCTGAAGCAATGGGACCTTGTCCCAGCCGAGGCTGGGCGCGTGGACGTACTCCTCGCCGTCGTGCACAACCACGCCAGGTACGCCTACCCCAATGCCAAGCAGGTGACGACCCGGAGTGCCTGCTTCCTTGATCAACTCGTTGACGCCCTTGGCGATGAGCGCGACCAGCGACCCAGGCGACTCGCGCGGCAGTCGGAGTGGTTTTTCGACTGCGGCCAGCTTGTGCAGGTTCAGGTCGAAGAGCTCGATGGCCGCGCCGGTCTCCCCCACGTCGACTCCGATCACAGCGGCTCGGTCGGGATTCACCTTGACGAGCACCGCAGGCCGGCCGCCGCCCGAGTCGATTTGGCCGGTCTCGATGACGATCTTGTCCTTGAGCAGCTCCGACATCACGTTGCCGACCGTCGCTGGGCTGAGGCCGGTGCTCGCGGCCAGGTCGAGGCGGCTCGATGGACCGTCGAAGTAGAGGCGTCGCAAAACGGTCGCCCGGTTGCCTCGCCTCAGATCCCTCGTCGTGCGGTGCGTGGCCGTCATGGTTTGAAACTCAAGGCTTGACTTCGACTTAGGTTAAGACTAAAACTAAGTCTTGTCAACAATGCACCGTTGGTGGGCCGCAATGGAAGGCACGGTGTTACGCGTTCCGTGCATTCCCTCCGAGCAGCACGGGGCGCCACGCACGAGCCTCGCACAGCGGCTTCTTGGCTTTTGGCGGTCCTCTGTTAGGGGACCCGGACCGCCAGTAGTGAACTGGAGCCGGTTCTCCGCCTGCCGCCGCCGCGCGTGAGGCCATCTCTCGCCAACGACCCGAATGTCGGGTCACTTTGGCAACACTCCGACCCATCCTCGCTGCGCGTCGCGCGCCCGAGTGCGCGCACGCGCTGTGGGCCGTAGCTCGCCAATTGCTCGGCAAGCGTGCGCGGCAAGCCTTCGCCGCCCGCTGGCAACGCCGACGAAGGGCCGGCGCCGATTCCAGTGTTGGCCGCACAACTACGTGACATCGCGCTCAATTGAGAACAGCGACCCTAGGGAGTTCTAAGCCGGACGACTTGGGACATCTTCAGACGTCCCAGACGTACCCTGGCATCACAACGGCGCTCCCTAACTCTCGGTCTCATCGGCGTCAAGAAAGACAGCGAGAACGGGACGTTCCAACCTCGTTCTGGGACGTTTCCAAACGTCCCAAACGTCCCAAGACATCCCTGTCCATTTCAACTTCGGAAATTAGGTGAGGCACGGCAGCCCATCAGACCAGCGCACCGGGGAACGTTTCTACGGCGCTGGGCCTAGCTTGTCAGGGACGCGTACCCATCAGTGCGCTGACTCGAGTGTCTCGGTAGACAATCTCGTCGGCAGCAGTGAGAAATGAGTCCTTCAACGGGTGCGACAGAGCCATCTCACGGGTGAGCGGATGGCCAAATGTGGCGGCGTCCAAGGTGCCTTGCGGATCAGTGAAGGCCATCTGGATCTCGTCATTTTCTTCGTGAGCCCAAGCATCGAGCTGAGCCCAAGCATGCTTGGCTGGGTCAGCCCTTTCGGACCAATCATCACCTAGCGCAATTACCAGAACTACCCGTGGCTCTGGGTGATTCGGGTGATCCTTATACAGTTCCGCCCAATAGACGGCCCAAGCATCGCCGTCCCGGTAGAGAAATCCGTGAACCTGCGGATATTCAATTCCACACTGCACACATTTTTTGACTCGCACACCCTCATCCAGCTCGATCGTGATCGCCGGCATTTCGATAACCTCGAAGCGAGAATAGCGGTCCGGCGATTGCGGCCTCAGCGCCACCGAGCACCGATGTCCTTGGATTCACCAGGAAGACCAGAACTGCTTCCGTCCAGCAGAGGAACCCAGACCACTCGGAGAGATGGCCAAGGTCTCGCTCGTTGCTTAGCCGGACATAGCGGTGCAGCACGGCGTAGTCGGCGTGCCCGATGGCCGCTCGGAGCCGCTCTAGGTTCCATCCCGCCTGGCATGTGAGTTGCGAATGTGTGCCTGAACGCGTGGGCGTGTAGGTGGAACCCAACGCGCTTCTCGAGACGGTCCATCAGCTGGTCGATGCCCCACGGCGTGTATGAAAGTCCGCGATCGTTGACCAGGATGGTCGACACCCGCGCATGGTCCCGGTGCCGAAATCGAGCCTCAGAAGGGTCGTGGAGCCCACGCCCGGATTCGAACCGGGGACCTTTTCCTTACCAAGGAAATGCTCTACCGCCTGAGCTACGTGGGCGAGCCGCAGCCCAAAGATACTAGTGGCCCATGCATACTCGCCGCGAGAACCCTCTGATGCCACTCACCGTT
>DATGVE010000031.1:0-6861 GCA_035300725.1 Candidatus Eiseniibacteriota bacterium
TTGAAATGATCGTTTTTTTGAGGGATCATTTCCGATCATTCTGGTAACCGGCCCAATCTGCACGGAGTGAGTTGCCGTGGACTCTAAAGAGTCCAAGGACGCCCCATCCGAGTTCAGCTTGTGAGTTCAAATAGTGTCCCCTCCCCCCGACTTTTTGAGACCAGACTTTCTTTATTTGAACTCGCCGGAGGTCCCATCTGCCAATAAGGCCTTGCACGTACATCTGGGCTGGGTCTTGCTCAGTCCAGTCCCTTGCCGGGGACCGAGCGTTCTTCGACCTTGGCTTCGAGCAAGCCCTTCAGGTCGCTTAGATTAGCCTCCACTTCGCGACTGAGGCTCGCCGCCATCAGCGGCTGCACGAGGCGGATCAGTCCCAACGGTCGCATCTCGATACGAGAGGTGAGCCTGGCTCGGTCCGAGCCCGCCGGTTCGACCACGTACCACCCCTGCGCGGCCACCGAGCCCGAGGTTACCTTGAAGGAGACCAGCCTATTGGGCTCGTACTGCGTGAACTCGTTGCTGGCCTCCATCCGACGCCCCATGAACATGCGTACGAGCGTGTGTCGGGTGCCGACACCAATGGGGCCTTCGGTCGCACGGCGAACTTCGAGCAACCCGCGCTGCCAGCGCGGAGCATTCGTGTGGTCGCTCACGTACTCGAACACGTCCTCCTGGCGACGGTCAATAACGATGCTCTTCTCTACCTTGATCATCGCAAACCTCTCTGAGGCCCCATGCAATCCACTGGTGTCAATCACTAGAGGCCGCAACTAGTGACGGACCCTGATAGTGTGGCAGCGGCGATGTCTGCTGTCAAGAGATTGGCGCCTGCCAAGTTGTCCCGCCGCGAACGGGCGAAAGCGACGCAATGGCGGATCGTCAAAGCTGCCTACACGCTCTTCTGCGCGCGGGGATACGCCGGCACCACGATGGCTCAGATCGCCGAGGCCGCGGGCGTGGCGGTCCAGACGGTCTATTTCACGTTCCACACGAAGTCGGCATTGCTGAGTCGCGCCTACGACTTCGCGGTAATGGGCGAGGATGAGCCGCTCGCCCCGGACAAGCAACCCTGGTTTGGCGCGCTGACAGCAGAGCCAAACCTTGCGCGGGCGGCGCGCCACGTGGTGACAGGTGCGGGCGAAATCACCCGGAGGGTAACGCCGCTGTACCTCGTTGCGCGCGTGGCTGCCGACGGCGATCCGGACACGGCCAAGGTCATTGTCTTCCACGAGCGCTGGCGTGCAGAGGGCTACAGAGCGGTGCTGGAGCTCCTGGTAACGAAGGCGAGGCTTCGTCCGAGGCTCAGCTTCGAGCGCGCCACGGACTTGCTGCTGCTGTTCGTCGGCCCGGATGTCTATCAGGTCCTCGTCGGTGGCCATGGCTGGTCGCACGAAGAGTGGGTTGACTGGACAGTCTCGACTGTGGTCGAGCAGATCTTTGGCCGCGCCGTCTCCTGAGCCGGCCCCACCTGACAGACCCCCCCCTCGCGCAATTCCATGATGCGATTGGGCCTTCTCCGGGTCAGGGACCGGTTACAGAATCCCAGCGCCAGGAAGCTCTATGGGGACACGGAAGGACGCCAAAGGAGCGCGCACTCGAGTTCTCGAGGGCACTGGAGGAAGCGCGCGAAATGTCTAGGCACGCCACCGTCGAGCTCACCTTTAGGGTGTCCAGCTTCGAGTTGGTGCTCCTGAGCATCAAGTACCAGAGAGGTTCCGCCCGGGCCGCCGTAGATCCCTGTGGTCGGTACCACTAGAGGCGACACCATATCGACACCTCCCAACAGAGAAACAATATGGCCGACACCCCTGACCAACTTCTCCCAGTGATCGCTCGCGATTTCAGCCGCCACGTGCGCATCGCGCAACTAGGGCTCGAGTCGATGGCCTCTTAGCAGTCCGAGCACGGCGCTTCCGAATTCAACTCTCGAGTTCAAATAGTGTCCCGTCCCCCCGACCAAAATCCGAAGACGATCCCGGCGTCACGGCTCATGCAGCGAGGCGATGGATCACAGATGGATCACAATTCCAGCGATTGATATGAATGCACAAGGTTCCTAAAGCCCTCGCTTCTTGACCTCTGCTGCGATCTTGTGGCCGACCGATCCGCCCATGGCAGCGCCCGCCGCCGCTCCGACGGGTCCACCTACGTGGGCTCCGATCGCTCCGCAAACCGCGCCTCCCGTAGCAGCTCCGACCACTTCGCCGTCTTGTCCGGTCTACTGCATGAGTGCGTGTTCGGAGTGCTTGCTCTCGAGAGCGAGCCTGTAGACCCAGCCCTTTGATGATCCAGCGTGTCCAGCCTCGGTCGCTCGCGCAGTGGAGTCGGGCGCAATCGACGGGGACGTCTAAACGCCAATGACCCGCCGGATCACCGCCGCCGCCTGCACTGGTGAACTATTCGGCCGCCTCGGGGAGCAGCCAGTAGTCTTCCCCAGCGACTCTCTTTACAACGCGCTGGTACCCATGTCGCTGGAGAAAGTCGAGCAGCGCCTGCGGAGTGGGGTGGACCTCCACGATGAGGACCGCGGGCGGGCGTGCTTCGAGGTCGCTGAACAAGGTGGCCTCGGCTGTCTGATCGACGTAGTACGCGGAATTCAAAGTCACGTATCGGCCCGCCGGCATCCGGTTGCTTAGCACGTAAGCCCACGGGATCGATCCCCAAACGAAGACTCGGTCCGCTTGGGTGGAATGGCTGTTTAACGCGTTTACGGCGGCGCGCTGCTGGGAGAGATCGGTGGGAAAGCCTCCATCGAAAGTTGTAGCCGCCGATGGATCGGCCAGCTTCCGGTAGCCGTCGAGGTAGTAAGCGGGCACTTGGCTCACGGCAACGCCGTCATCCTTGAGCCCGGGAAGCCTCTGTCCGCTTGCCAGGGCGACTTCCGCCGACGGTATCCAGAGCACGAACTGACAACTGATGACTGCAGCCGCGACTGTCGCGCCGGCGAGCAACCGTCGATGTCCATAGCGCTGCCACAAGGTGGACGCAGCCACTGCCAGCGCCAGGCAAAGTACGGGCTCTGCCTGCTGGACATAGTGCGGAAACCCTCGTCCGCTAACCATTGCGGCGGCGATATCCCAGCCTAGCCACCACGTGAGCAGCGCGGCGGTCCGGTGTCTGCGTTGCGCGAGGGCAAGGGCCATGCCAGTTCCAGCGCAAATCGGAATCAGAATGCGCACCACCGTCAACGAGATTCCGGCAACGCCGGCGATTCCGCCACTGCCATAGGTCGCGACGTAACTGATGTCGGCCCGGGTCAGGACGGCGATCGCCGCTCCGAGTGCGCCCTGTCCGAGAAGGGACAGCGCCGCCGCAGCGATGGTGATCGAGCATCCAGCCAGAACCGCGATCGCAGTCCTCACGCCAGAAGGCGCTGGCAGGCGTTGTCCCTCTGCGATTGCAATGACCGCCCGGACCGCCACGACGACCACAACGTCTGCTGCGAAGACGGCTTTGAAGAGAAGGGCCATGCCGACAAGGGCACCGGCGACAACCGACCAGCTGAGCGATGTTGTACGCAGCACGATCGCCATTGCCATGGCCACGAATGTCGCGCCACAGAGTTCGGAGTTAAAGAGGTTGCCGTCGAGGTTTGGAAGCGACGCAACGACGACATACGACAGCGTTGCCGTTACTGCGACCTGCGTGCCGCCGATTGTCCGTCCGATGGTGGCCACGCCCAATGCCGCGATTGCGGTGAAAGCCGAAGTTGCCAGGGGCATTGCAATCGCAGTTGGCAGGTGCCCGATCAAGAATGCGGAGAACCAGTACGTGGCAGGGGGCTTGTTGTCCCAGACGTCGATATAAAGGCGCGCTCCGTGGTTCAGCGCCCACCCGATGTTCGCGTATGTGCCGGCATCCGAATACCACAGCGGTTCAACAAAGGACGGAATGCGAAGCAGGACGAAGGCGCTGGAGATGACAACGACCCACCGCACCGACAACTGCTCAGACGCTCTCGTACAGACTCAATACCTCGACTCGAAACTCATCGCTGAACGGCTCTCTGCCGGCCCGTTTCACGCCTGGCGACGCCAAAGACTGAGCACGCCCCACCGTCCCACGAATACGTATCCACGACCAGGAAGCCCAGCCACCTGATCAGCGCCCTCAGCGGACACATCGACCGCGATCCAGTCGCGCCCTGATGACGGAAGCACGCCAATGCTTTCGCGTTCGGCGAGCATTGTCGCAAGGTGATCGCTGGCGTCCACAGATGCGTCCGGTGGCACCTCGGTCGCGAGCTTCTGAGCGGCCTGGCCTTTGCTCCACGAGCCCAGGGTTGGCTGTGGCGCGGCAACCACGAGAGCCACCAAGGCGCCCGCCAACAACGCCGCGCCGGGCCCTCGCCCCGGAGTCAGCCACCCGAATTTGAGCCGGGCTGGCGAGACCTTCCATCGCGACGCGATCCGAACCCAGCCGAGCAGCGCGGCGACGAAGAGAAGCGGGCCGGGCTGGAGCCCGTACTGGTCGAGCAGCGTCGACTGCGGCACATGTGAAGAAAGGAGCTCGAGCATCAGCGAGGGCAGGGCGGCTATCGCTGCGAGCGGCCGCGCCAAGGGCAGGAACGCGACTCCCGCGAGCATGATGGCGACCGCGATCAGCGGACCCGGTCGCAACACGTGGAGCAGTGCGATATGCGGGTGGGTGGCCAGCCCGAGCAGCACGCCAGCGACCGATGAGCCGAGATAGGAGTAGCGGTCGATCAGGTCACCAGGCTGCCCGTCGCGAATCGCCGGCATGACCAGGACGGTGACTACCACGCCGTCGACCACGGACAACGCCATCAAGACGAGGCCGGCTCGACGGCGCAGCACCGCCCAGGCCAGAAATCCGATTCCCAGCGAGACGAGGGCGCCGTCCTCCTTGCCGAGCAATGGCGCCACGCCGGATAGGAGCAGGACGCTATCGCCGGTGCGGCTCGCGCGCGCGGCTCCCAGGACGGCCAGGAAGACGAACGGAACGGCGAGAGCCTCGGTGTGAAAGTCGTAGTTGACCGCACGCAGTACGAACAGCTGGGCGGCGTACGCGACGCAGACGACCATCGACGAGCGGTGATCCAGCCACGTCCGCGCCAGCACGTACAGCGGCACTACCGCGGCTCCGAGCGCGAGCGACTGAGCGGCAAGGAGCCATAGAGGAGAGGGATGAATCCAGTAGAAGGGCACCAGCAGGCCAAGCGCGGGGGAGAAGTGCTGTCCGAAGAAGGGGTACGGCGCGAAGCTGGAGACGAAGCCGTGGCCCTGGGCCGCGTTCCAAACCACCTGATCGAAATAAGCGAGATCCAATGCAGAGCTCTGCAGGGTCGCCCAACGGGCGAAGGCATAGCCGGAAAACGCGAGGACCACTGCACCCGAGAGCGCCAGCGCGGGCAGCGGCACCGCGATGGACCGGCCGCGGTCTCGAACGGCGATTGGCGCCAGCGCGCTCAGGGCGCCACCGTCACCTGGACCATGTGGAGGCCCGTTGCGCCGGCCGGAGCAAAGCCCCGCGCTGTCTCGGCCTGCAGCTCACCCTTTCCATCTCTCGCGCGCACCTTCAACAACGCCGTGCCCGCCTGCGCAGAAGTCCATTCCGCCTGCCACACCGACCATGTCATCGGCTTGCCGTACGTGATCTTTGCGGGCGTCCAGGTCGAGCCGCCGTCTGTGCTCACCTCGACTTGCGATATACCTCGGTCCGCGGCATAGGCGATGCCCTGCAGCTGAACGGTGGATCCCGCCTTCACCACTCGGCCCTTCTTGGGGGAGTCGATGCGGGACATGGTCTGGACGAAACGCGGCTGCCAGCCCTGCGTCTCGTAATAGCCAGACTCAGCCTGGTCCACGACCTCGATCTGAGTCAGCCACTTGACGCTCACCTCTCCATACGCACTCGGGACGAGCAGACGAAGCGGGTAACCGTGTCGATCAGGCAGAGGCCGGCCGTTCATCAGCCACGCGAGAAACGTTCCGTCCGCCATGGCGGTCTCCAGGGATGCAGTGTGCACATAGCCGTCCACGGCGCGAAAGGTGATGCTCGCGGCGCCGGGCATCGGTCCCGCCGCCTCGAGCAGCGTCCGAAGAGAGACGCCGTGCCACGCCGCGTTGCTGATCAGTCCCCTGCCGACCCCGTTGCTGATGCATTCCAGTGTCGTCTCTTGAGTCGTGCAGTTCGGCAGACTCGTCAGGTCCGAGAGCCGGTAGATATTCGTGTGTGCGACCTTTCCCATCACCTCGAGGCGCCAGGCCGGCTGGAAGACGGCCGGGTCGATGAGGTTCTTCGTCACCGTGTAGAAGCCCTCGGTCGGCGTGAGCGGCTGCACCGGACCGTCGTAAGTCATGCCGTCGTAACCGAGGGCGCTGTTCTTGTAGAGAAACGCCGCCATCCCAGCGGTCCCGATCGCGAAGACGCCCGCGACCATTCCAAGCATCAGACGGCGCCGGGTCTCGTCGGTCTCGGCAGTGGCGGCCGGCCTGGGACTCGTCCGCCGAAGCGTGAGATGGAGAACGGCCACGTAGATGGCGAACTCGAGCAGGAATCCGACGGCGGTGGCGGCCGCCGCCGGCACCGGACTGAGGCCGAGGTAGCTTGCCGGAAGCACGGGCCATAGGGCCACGACGGTGCCGACCCAGACCACCACGAGCGCGATCAGAAGCGTGCGAATTGGGTGACGGGCAAGTGCCGGCCGCCTCAGGAGCAGCGCGTAAATACCGCCGAGCACTACTCCGGCGGCCACGGAGCCGAAGAATCCGCCGATCAGGGCCTGCTGCTTTGCCGCGACGGCTCCGCCCATGAGGCCCAGCAGCTGGAGGAACTGAAACACCGGCACGTGGGGAAGGACGCGGTCCGCCACGAGCTCGGAGGGCAAGGACACGCCGA
>DATGVE010000032.1:0-8286 GCA_035300725.1 Candidatus Eiseniibacteriota bacterium
GGCGGGGAGGCCGAGGACGAGTGGTTCGTCGACAACCTCATTGGGACCATCAACATCGGCGCCGGCCTCGAAGACGCAACCTGGGACCTGGCGCTGCGTGTCCTGCCGCAAGCGTGGTGGGATCGTCGTACGGCCGAGCTCGCCGCCGCCGCTCGGACTCGTCGCCCGATACCGGCTGCAGAACGCTGATCCACATCGTCTCGACCCGCGGCCGCCGTTGGGCAGGCGTCGGACAGCTGACCTTACCGGCGAGCCTGGCGTTTAGGGCGGATCGCGGCGTCGAGCAGCGCTCCGACCGCGGACCTCATCGCGCTTGCGGCGCCACGGCGATCGTGGTCCATTCGCGCAGCGACTGCAGCGCCGTCGTAAAGCAGGGCTAGCTGTCGACCCAACCGCTTGGCGTCCTTTGCGCCGGCTGCCCTTACGAGATCAGTAAAGAGAGTCAGGAGCCAGGAACGATATTCCTCGGCCACGACTTCGCTCGCATCGTCGGCTCGCGCTTCAGCGCTGGCCATGATGAACCTGCATCCACGAAACTCCGAACCTGCCAACGCCACCTCGAACTCGGCGAACACGCCGAGAAGCTTCTCTCTGGGCGTCTTGTGTGCGGCCAGGATCCGCTCGATCCTTCGCTGCCGGTTACGGAAGTGCTTGTCGAGGTAGGCACGGACCAGTTCCTCCTTGCTGCCGAACGTGCTGTAGAGAGATGCCTTCGCGACGCCGGCCCGCTCGACGATGCGGTCGATGCCGACGACATGCACGCCTTCCGAGTAGAACAGCTCGTCGGCGGCGGCAAGGAGGCGGTCTCGCGCGGATAGGCGCTCCGATGCGTTTGGCTTGCGGGTGACGGTGCGCTTGGTGGCCTTCACAACCATCGGCTCATTCTGTCCTGACGTGGAATGACACCATCTGATCGGGTATTATACAGACCGGTCTGTCTACTATCTGACACTGGAGAGTACCCAAATGCCGATGATCGACGTGTACGCCGCCGAGGGAACGTTCGGCAAGAAGCACGAACTCGCCAAGGACCTTGCAGCTGCCGTGATGCGTTGGGAGAAGGTTCCCGACATCGCGCTCTTCCGCGACAACACCGCCGCATTCATTCACGACCTGCCGGCCGACTCGCTGTCCAACGTGTCCGGCGACAGCAACTACGTCCGCGTGCAGGTCCTCACGCCAGTCGGTGTGCTCGATCGCGACAAGCAGCTCGGCGTGGTGCGCGAGCTGACCGACATCGTCGCCGCCGCAGCCGGTGATCCGACGCTGACTGAGCGCACGTGGGTTCTGATCTCCGAGTCGCCCGAGGGCGGTTGGGGCATAGATGGCCACGCCAACACCGGCGCCGACATCGTCGCGGCCGCACGCCGCGCGCTCGCCGGAAAGTAGCCATCCAACCCGTTAGCGTGGAAGTCCCACCAGCGGTTTCGGCGGCCGG
The DNA here is from genome assembly GCA_035300725.1 of Candidatus Eiseniibacteriota bacterium. Lineage (GTDB taxonomy): Bacteria > Chloroflexota > Dormibacteria > Dormibacterales > Dormibacteraceae > Palsa-870. The sequence continues at coordinate 1,439 of DATGVE010000032.1, forward strand.
CCGAGCCGGCCGCCTTTCCTTTCCGACCGCCTTCGCATTGACGACCGCGATCTTTGTGCTGTTCGCCGCCGCGGCGAGCGCGCCCTCACCGCTGTACGTCGTCTATCAGAAGCAGTGGGGTTTCTCCGCCACGACGCTCACCGTCATCTTTGCGGTCTACGTCTTCGGCCTGATCGGCTCGCTGCTCACTGTTGGCGCACTTTCCGACTACGTCGGTCGCCGGCCGGTGCTGGCGGCGGCGATCGCGCTGGAAGCTCTGTCCTTCGTCCTGTTCATCGCAGCCGGTGATGTCACGATGCTCCTCGTCGCTCGCGTCGTGCAGGGCATCGCCACCGGCGCGGCGTTCTCGACGATCGGCGCCACGCTGATCGATCTGAACCCACCCCATGCGCCCGGTCGCGCCGGCCTGGTCAATGGTGTCGCGCCGATCAGCGGTCTGGCGCTGGGAGCGCTTGGGTGTGGTGCGCTCGTCCAGTTCGCGCCTGCCCCGACGCGGCTCGTCTTCGCCCTGCTGCTGGTCGGGGCTGGCGTTGCGGCGGTGATCGTCGCCCGCATGCCCGAGAGCTCGGCGCGACGCCCGGGGGCAATTGCATCGCTGACCCCGGCGCTCGGCGTTCCGGCGCGCCTTCGCCCCGACTTCTATGCCATCCTCCCGATCATCGTCGCGAGCTGGGCGCTCGGCGGCCTCTATCTCTCGCTGGGTCCTTCGGTCGCCGCCGGCCTTTTCGGCTTGACCAATCACCTCATTGGCGGCCTCGTTATCACATTGCTGTGTGGCGTAGGCGCTCTGACCGCATTCGCCCTGCGCGCTCAGCTGCCGGCGAGGCTTTTGGGGATCAGCGCCATCCTGCTCGCTGCCGGGACTGGGTTGACGTTCGCCGGGGTGGAGGCCCATTCAGTGGCCCTGGCGATCGCGGGGACTGTCGTCGCCGGTGTCGGTTTCGGCGCCTCCTCCCTCGCCTCGTTCGGGACGCTGGCCCGCATCGCCGCGCCGGGCGAACGCAGCGAGCTCCTGGCCGTCGCACTCGTCATCGCCTACCTGGCATTCAGCCTTCCGGCCATAGCCGCCGGCGTGGCGAGCACCTCATTCGGTCTGCACGCAACGATGGTGGTCTACAGCGCCGGTGTCGTCGCCCTGGGCCTCATCGCGCTGGCAGCACAGGGCCTACGGAGGAGCCGGGTCGGACCGTAAGTCTCTAGTCCGGTATCTCGACAGCCATCAATGGGGCGTGCTGCTGGCCGCCGTGCAAGTCAGGGTCCCCGAACTCGCCCTGGACGCGACGTCGCGGAATGGTCGCCTTGAACGCCAGGGCGAGATGCTCGCCAGGATCAGCCCAGGACCTTTGGCTTGGGGCGACCCGCTCGTTTTCCTGCTGATCGTGACGATCGGCGTCTCCCTGATCCGCGAAGACCTCGCGAAGTGGCCGACGCTTTCGGCAAGAACAGCATCCGGATCGTGGCTCCGGGGCAGGGGCGATTCCCCTGCCCCACGCGTTCTCGAGGTCCTGCACGCAGAATGAACGGGACAAATGAGCGAAGGCGCGAGAGGCGACGGCCGGTCTTGGCGAACTCGCTACCGCAACCGAGGTTGCGGATGCGGCGGAGGCGGGTTCTTTCTGGTGCTCACGGTGGGCATCCTGCTCAGCCTCTTCAACGCCGGCGTGGGAGCAGGCGCGTCGGTGCGCATCCCATTCACTGAGAGCAACCTGACAATCGCAGCATCGATTGGCGCCAAGGACAAGGCAGTCGCGTCCCTGCCCGGTTACACGGCAGGAAGGCTTGGCGGAAACCAGAATTTCTTCAACAACTCGACGACCATGACCATCGGGCCGGCCGAAGGCGCTGCCCTCGTCATCCTTGGCAAGCAGGACGGAGCGCCCGCGATCGAACTCCACGTCATAGTTCGATAGGCCTATTTGCGGATGCGGTAGTGGAGATGAACCACGCCGCTGCCGAAACGGCGCTCGTCCATGAGTTCCAGATCCACGCGGACATCCTTTGGGAGGGAGGACTTGCCAGCTCCCACCAGAACGGGATGAACGAACAGGTGGTACTCGTCCACCAACCCCGCCTTGATCGCCTCTGCGGCAAGCTCTGGACCGCCGACGCTGATGTCACGGCCCGCTTGCGCCTTGATCTGGCGGACCTCTTCGGGGTTGAACTCTCGTTCGATCCGCGTCCTTGCGCTGGAGACTCTATCCAGCGTCCTCGAATACACGATCTTGTCCGCCGCCTGCCATAGCTCCGCGTAGTCCAGGATGTGAGGCGGCTGGCCGGCGACGGTGTGCGCGGTCTCCCAGAACACCATCACGTCGTACGTCCGGCGCCCATACAGGTACGTGCCGATCTGCCGTTCCTGGTCGTTGACGAAGGCGTGCACTTCCTCGTCAGGGGCGGCCCAGTCGAACTTGCCCTGCGCGTCCTCTATGTAGCCGTCGAGCGATGTTATGACGGAGTAGATCAGCCTGGCCAAGGTGACTCTCCATTCATGCGAACTGAATCGCGTTCGGCAAGCAGCCTAGTGGAGCAGGTAGTAACCTCGCGCGGCCGACTTCCGTTGATGAAGCATGGATGGGGCGGAGGGCCCGGCTCGATGAGGGTCAAGATGATCCTGCCGGCCCTCACTGAAGCCACGAGCCCGTTCTTCCGACCGATCAAATACTCGCTCTTCCCGCCGCTGGGCCTCGCGACCCTCGCGACCTACCTGCGCGGTGACGACGAAGTCACGATCTGTGACGAGCACGTCGAAAAGCTCCGGCTGGACGACGAACCTGACCTCGTCGTGATCCAGGTCTACATCACGTCGGCCCGACGTTCCTACGAAATCGCCGACCATTACCGGCGCCGCGGGGCCACGGTGGTGCTTGGCGGACTGCATGTCACTTCCCTCCCGGATGAGGCGGCGGCACACGCCGATCACATTTTCATGGGTCCGGGCGAGGACACCTGGCCTCAGTTCCTCGATGACCTGCGGCGAGGAACGCCATTGCCCCGTTACGTTTCGCGCGAGAGAACTCTGGCCGCCCTTCCGCCTATCCGGCGCGACCTCATCAAGCGAAACCTGTATCTCGTGCCGAATTCAATCGTTGTCTCGCGCGGCTGCCCACACGTGTGCGACTTCTGCTACAAGGTCGCCTTCTTCCAGGGAGGCAAGCAGTTCTACACGATGGAGGTGGATCGCGCGCTGGCCGAGATCGATCGGTTACCAGGGAGGCACCTCTACTTTCTCGACGACCATCTTTTTGGAAATCCGAACTTTGCCGCGGCATTGTTCGACGGAATGGCCGGAATGGGGCGCCTCTGGCAGGCCGCCGGGACGGTCAAAGCGGTCCTCGAGCAGCCGGTCGTCCTCGAGAAGGCAGTGCGGTCGGGCCTGCGCAGCCTTTTCGTTGGATTCGAAACGGTCAACTCAGCGAACTTGCAAGAGCAGCGCAAGTACCAGAACATCGGTCGCGATTACGCAGAAGCGATTCGCCGGCTGCACGACCTTGGCGTGATGGTCAATGGCAGCTTTGTTTTCGGTATGGACCACGACGGACCCGACGTCTTCGATCGCACCGTGGAGTGGGCCGTCGAGCAGGGAATTGAAACCTCGACCTATCACATTCTCACGCCGTATCCGGACACCGCGCTGTACCGGCGCATGGATGCGGAGAACCGTGTCCTGCATCACGACTGGGACGTGTTCGACACACGTCACGTGGTCTTCAAGCCGCAGCTCCTGACTGCGCAACAGCTCGAAGACGGCTACTGGCGGGCGTACCGAGAGTTCTATCGGTGGGGATCGATCTGGCGGGGAGCGTCGTCCAAGAGCGGGCTCAGGCCGCGCCTGCGACACCTGGCCTATGCGGGAGGGTGGAAGAAGTTCGAGCCGTTGTGGGACCTGCTGATCAGGTCGAAGCAGGTACTACACGCGCTGCCTGTCCTGGAAACGATTCTCACTGGCTTCGGAAGCCGGCCGGCCATGGCGCGGCCGAGCGTGTCGTTGAGGTCCAATCCACCCATGGCGCTACCGGTCCTGGAGGAGGACGTGAGCTCGCAAGCGACCAGCGCTTGATTGCCGGATCCTGCGGCTAAACTCGCGCCCAGTGTCAAGCGTGGACGTCCTGAAGTTTCCGCCGGCATTGACGAAGGGCTTCCTGGGGGCGGCAGTGTTGACGACAGCCGCCGCAATTTGCGTGCACCTCGCCAGCTACGGTCCGAGCCAGCTCGGCCCGTCCCTGATGAACATTGCTCTGGCTCTGTTTCCTTTCTTGTTCCTGGTCTTCGGGCCCGCGGTCGTTGTGCTCAGATTTGCTCGGATTCCAATGGACCGGATCTATTCCGGCCTACCCGTCTACGTCTACGTCGTCGGAGCAGGGGTGCTTGTGTACGTCGCCATCGATTTCTTCCTGATGATGAAGGTACTTCCGGGCCAACCGGTAGAGGACGGCGCGACCTTCTACTTCAACAATCACGGCGACCACATTCCCACCAGCGCGGACGGCTATCGAATGGGTCTCATGAACTCAGCTAGGCTGCTCAGTGGTCATGAAATCGTGTTCTTCGGCTTGGCGGCACTGATCGCATATCAGTTCGATCGCATTCGCAGCGGTCGAATCAACCTCGATGCTGTCTCGCGCGACGATGCGCTAGAACGTTCTCCACTCCCTTATCCGCTGTCGCGGACGGTTACGTTGCACACCGCGCTGACTCCCGAGGTTTGCGCGCAGCGACTGCTGACATTTCTGCCTCGCTCAACCTGGTCATTCCTCGGCGGATCCAGGGGACTTCGCGGCCAGATGTCGGCTCAGGAGTTCCGGGCCGAGCTGGCGAGCTCTCAGTGGCAAACGGTCTATGCGGTGGGTAGCTTCGAAACCGCTGGCGGTGCGACTGTAGTTCGCGTGTTGCTGCCCTTCAAGAGATGGGCGCTCATCTCCTTGGCGGCTTCGGCCATTCTGTTTCCTGTTGGTTGGGCCGTCCTGGATGGCGTCGGATTTCACCTGCCCCTGTCTGGAGTGGCCATTGTCTATGTGTTCGGAATTGGACTGAACGTTGTGTTCAGTTTTGACCAGCGACGCCGATTGCTCAGCCAGATCAAGCAGGCAATTGACGGCCGGGAGGTACCCGCGAGCTAGCCCGCCACGATCCTCCTAGACTCGACAGCCCATGGAACCCGCAGCCCAGGTCCCCCTGCCCCAGCCCCCGATTGCCCGGCGGCGGCCGAAGGTCCTCGAGGCTCACGGCGACCGCCGGGTGGACCCGTACTACTGGTTGCGCGAAAAGGACAACCCCGAGGTCATCGCCTACCTGGAGGCGGAGAACGCTTACACGGACGCGGTCATGGCGCCCACCGCTCCGTTGCAGGAGAAGCTCTACCGCGAAACCGTCGGGCGTGTCCAGGAGACGGACACCTCGGCGCCTGTCTTCCACCGGGGATGGTGGACGTACACGCGGACCGTCGAGGGCCTGGATTACGAGATCTACTGCCGGCGCCCCGGCTCAATGGAGGCTGCCGAGCAGGCCTTGCTCGACGGCAACGAGCTCGCCAAAGGCCACAAATACTTCGACCTCGGCTACGCCGACCGCAGCCCTGACGAGAGTCTCCTCGCTTACGCCGTCGACTTCGACGGCTCGGAGCGACATGAGCTGCATTTCCGCGACCTGTCGTCCGGCAAGGACCTCAGCGACATCGTCGCCGGCGTCTATTACGGCGCGGCCTGGGCCGCCGACAGCAAGACGTTCTTCTACGTCCGGCCGGACAAAGCGATGCGTCCGTATCAGGTCTGGCGCCACGTCGTCGGCACGCCCGCCGAGAAGGACGTGCTTGTGCTGCAGGAGGACGACGAGCACTACGAGCTCAATGTCGAGCTGACCAAGAGCGAGCGGTACATCGTCTTCTCCAGCGCGAGCCAGGTGACCGGCGAGTGTCGCTTTCTGCGCAGCGACGCGCCAGATGGTCAACCTCAAATCGTGGAACCCAGAAGACACGGCATCGAGTACTCCGTCGAGGACCAGGAGGACCGTTTTCTGATCCTCACCAACGACGGCGCCCGCGATTTCCGGCTGATGTCCGCGCCGGTGTCCAGCCCGAGCCGGGCATCGTGGACGGAGGTGGTGCCCGAACGCCCGGGCGTGCGGTTGAACGCAGTCGACGTGCACATCAGGCATGTGGTGCTAGGGCAGCGCTCCGATGGGCTGCAGCGCCTGGAGGTGCTGGACAGCGCAACCGGAGGCCTGCACATCGTCGAGCAGCCGGACCCCACCTATACCGCGTTTCCCGGATCCAGCCCGGTTTACGACAGCCAGGTGATGCGATTCTTCTACACGTCACTGACCGCCCCCTTCTCAGCGGTCGACTACGACATGCGCACGAAAGAGCGAACGGTCGTCAAAGAACAGCCCGTGCGCGGCGGCTACAACCGCGCGGACTACGTCACCGAGCGCCAGTGGGCCATCGCGCCGGACGGCGTCCGGGTGCCGATCTCGATCGTCTACCGCCGCGGGCTCGAGCACCATGGTGCGAACCCCGCCTTGCTCAACGGGTACGGGGCGTACGAGCTGTCGAGCGATCCCATGTTCGACCCCGCGCGCCTGAGCTTGCTCGATCGCGGCTTCGTCTTTGCGATCGCTCACGTGAGGGGTGGCGGGGAGATGGGGAGGGGGTGGTACGAAGAGGGCAAGTTCCTCCACAAGACGAACACGTTCACGGACTTCATCGCTTGCGCCGAGCGCCTGGTCAAGCTCGGCCTGACGACTCCGGAGCGGCTGGCGATTCGTGGACGGAGCGCCGGAGGACTGCTCATCGGCGCCGTGCTGAACATGCGACCTGACCTGTTCGCGTGCGCGGTCGCCCAGGTGCCGTTCGT
>DATGVE010000033.1:0-2546 GCA_035300725.1 Candidatus Eiseniibacteriota bacterium
CTCGAGCGGCTGGGTCTCGCCGAGCCTGCGGGGCCAGCGCGCTGGATCCTCGCAGCTGACGCGGAGCAGCGCTTGCGTGACTTGGGCGAGCGGGGCGATATCATCAAGCGCCTGCACAAGTCCCTCACCAAGGATGGCGCCGCACGCGCGCAATCGTCCTGGGCGCTGCAAGGCGAAAGCCATGGTGAACCCGTTATCGGCCGTCTCATCGCGCGGGGGCTCGACGATGAACTTAGGGGAGCGGCCTTCGCCGTGGTCGACGGCATCGACGGACGGGTGCATCACCTGAAGCTCCCTGAAATCGAAGCGGCGGGCGACGGTCCGATCGGCGGCATTGTAGAGCTGCGGCGGTTTGAGGACGCGCGGGGCCGGCAGCGGATCGCGCTTGCGGTCCGCTCGGACCTCAATCTCGACCAGCAGGTGGAAGCGCGAGGGGCAACCTGGCTCGACCGTCGCCTCGTCGCTCGTGAGCCGGTCGATCTCTCGCGCGCCGGCTTCGGCGGCGAAGTCCGTGCCGCGCTCGACCGACGTATCGACACGCTGGTTGAGCAGGGATTCGCGAGCAGGGACGGGGACAAGGTTACGCTGGGGCCGTAGCCTGATTGCGACCCTTCGCGATCGCGAGCTCGACAGTGTGGGTCGGCGCCTGGCCTCCGAGACGGGGCACGCGTATTTGCCTGCCAAGGCAGGAGACTCCGTTGCGGGAGTTTACAGCCGAAGGCTCTCACTTTCCTCGGGTCGGTTCGCCATGATCGACAATGGCCTCGGTTTTCAGCTCGTGCCCTGGTTACCCTCGCTGGAGCGGGAACTTGGCAGGCAAGTGAGCGGCATTGCCGGTCCCGGGGGCGTGGACTGGAATTTTGGCCGCAAGCGAGAGCTCTCCCTCTGACCCGCCGATTCCTGCGCCATGCTGCGCGACACTGCGACGAGCAGAGACTTGCCGTTGCGCGGGCGCTCGGCGTTGTGCACTGCCTCTGGCCATGTCAGCAACACGCATCCTTTGGGGGCAACTGCTCTTCGTCTCGATCGTCGTGCTCGGCTTCCTCTGGGCTGCGACGGAGTGGACCGCCTGGCGTCTGGCTTACCAGCCGCAGCTCGGTCCCGCCTGGTTCATGATTGGCCGCTGGCCGATCTATCAACCACTTGCCTTCTTCATCTGGTGGTTCAAGTTTGATGCCTACGCGCCCGTCATCTTCATGCAGGGTGCCTGCATCGCCGCAAGCGGCGGGATCGCTGCCGTCGTTATTGCCATCGTCCTCTCGGTCTGGCGGGCGAGGGAAGCTCGGCATGTGACAACATATGGCTCGGCTCGCTGGGCGGACGCGCGCGAGATCAGGCGCGCTGGGCTTCTTGGACCCGACGGCGTTGTACTTGGCCGTTTTGACGGCAGTTACCTCCGGCACAACGGTCCGGAACATGTGCTGTGTTTTGCGCCGACGCGGTCCGGGAAGGGCGTCGGTCTGGTCATCCCAACCCTGCTGACATGGCCGTATTCCACTGTTGTCCACGACATCAAGGGCGAGAATTTCCAGTTGACCTCCGGCTGGCGTGCGAGGTTTGGGTCCGTGCTCCTATTCGATCCGACCAATCCCGCGAGCGCGGCCTATAATCCGCTGCTTGAGATCCGCAAAGGCGACTGCGAGGTACGTGACGCGCAAAATATCGCCGACATTCTCGTTGATCCGGAAGGGGCGCTCGAGCGCCGCAATCATTGGGAAAAAACCAGCCATTCGTTGCTCGTCGGCGCTATCCTGCATGTCCTTTACGCGGAAGCCGACAAGACACTCGCCGGCGTCGCCAATTTTCTGTCCGATCCATCACGCCCGATCGAGGCGACCCTAAACGCGATGTTGGCGACGCCGCATCTCGGCGAGCGCGCTCATCCGGTAGTGGCCTCGTCGGCGCGCGAATTACTCAACAAGAGCGAAAATGAGCGCTCAGGTGTGTTGTCGACGACAATGAGCTTCCTGGGGCTTTACCGCGATCCCGTGGTGGCCAAAGTCACGGGGCGGAGTGACTGGCGTATCCGTGACCTGGTCGACGGGGCTCGACCCATATCACTGTATCTGGTGGTACCGCCCTCCGACATTGCCCGTACAAAACCGTTGATGCGCCTCGTCCTCAACCAGATCGGACGTCGACTGACCGAGAGCCTGGATACCGACCGGCGGCGGCAAAGGCTCCTGCTGATGCTCGATGAGTTCGCGGCGCTTGGCCGCCTCGATTTCTTCGAGAGCCAGCTTGCTTTCATGGCAGGCTACGGCATCCGCAGTTTCCTGATCACGCAAAGCTTGAACCAGCTCGAACGTGCCTATGGGCCGAACCACGCGATCCTCGACAATTGCCATATCCGCATCGCTTTTTCGACCAATGACGAGCGCACCGCCAAGCGGGTGTCTGATGCCCTCGGGACTGCGACGGAGATGCGCGCCATGAAGAACTACGCCGGGCATCGCCTTTCGCCATGGCTTGGTCATCTGATGGTGAGCCGCCAGGAAACGTCGCGGCCGCTGCTGACGCCCGGTGAAGTCATGCAACTCTCGCCG
>DATGVE010000034.1:0-34688 GCA_035300725.1 Candidatus Eiseniibacteriota bacterium
AGCGAGGTCCCCGTCTGCGCCAGCAGCTCCAGGACGCGCACTGTCGTGAAAATCGCGTCGAAAGACACCGCAAAATCTGGCCAGCAGTAGCCGCCCGCGCCGTCCGACGCCACCACAGTGTCGGCATGCTGGGCCGCCCGCAGCACTGCGCCGGGCGTGATCTTGGTCGGCACGAACCTGCTCTGCATCCGCTCGGCGATCATCGAGTACGCCAGCGATGCCGACGCCGGGCCGAGCACCATGCCGGTCCGCTTGGACAGCGCCAGCTGCGCGAGGACAGCGAACGCCGCGTCGTGATCGAGCACGCTGCCGGTCTCGTCGACCAGGAAACACCGCTCACCTGGCGTGTCGATGAAGACTCCGAGCTTGGCACTCACCGCGGCGACGATCAATCCCATCTCCTTCAAGTGCTCGCGAAATGTGCTGTCGTCTTGCTCGATGACGACTTCGGCGGGCGAGGCGTTGAGGGGGATGACCGTGCAGTTCATTTCCTGCAGAACCCTCGGCAGCACCTCCGCCGCGGCGCCGTTGTTGTAGTCGATCAGGATCTTGAACGCCGCCCCTCGCACGGTCTCCAGGTCGAGCTTCGCGATCATGTCCTCGATATAGCGTTCCGTCTGGCTGTCTCGACGCACAATGCGGCCGATCTCGAAGTGCGAGACCCGCCGGATGTCCTCGCGGAAGAAAAGACCCTCGAGCTTGCGCTCGTTGCGCTTGTCCAGCTCGAGCCCGTGGTCGTCGAACAGGCGGATGTCCGCCGAGCGCGGATCCACAGGCGAGGTCTGGACGTGCACCGCTGCCACGTGGTTGTGGCGAGCCCAGTAACGCGAGACCGGCGCCGGCAGCACCGAAAGGTCGGTGACCGTTGTGCCGGAAGACGTGAGGCCCGACATCATGGCGCGGCTGATCATCCGCGCCGATCTGGTGTAGTCGCGCGAGATCGCGATCTCGGCGCCCTTCGGGGCGAGAGCGCCGACCGCCGCGCCCAGCCGTGACGCGAACTCCGGCGTGAACTCGACGTTGATCAAGCCATTGAGCCCATACGAGCTGAACAGCCCGCGCTTCCACGAGCCTGCCCAGATGATCGATTCGTGAACGACCGCGCCAGGTTCGACTTCCTTGTTCGGCCAGATGCGCACGTTCGGGTTGACCGTCGAGCCGGCTCCGATGGTGACGTCGCTGCCGATCACGCTCCCCTCTTCGAGCAGGCAGCCGTTCTTGATCGTCACCGACCTGCATACGACTGAACCGCGCAGCCTCGAGTTGAGCCCGATGTAGGAGTGGTCCCACGTGATCGAGTTCGAGATCTTGACCCCGGAGTCGATGGTCGTGTAGCCGCCGATCACGGCCGGCCCGTTGACCCATGCACCTGCCCGTACCTTCGCGCCGGCGCCGATGAGCGCGGGGCCGTCGATGCGAGCGCCGGGCGAGACCTCCGCGTCCTTGTGGATCCAGATGGAATCGCCGGTGCGATCGCCGGGGATCTGCACCTTGACCTTGCCCTCGAGGCAGTCGAAGTTCGCCTTGACGTACGCAGCGTGGCTCCCCACGTCCTCCCAGTAACCCGACGCCACCCAGCCGAAGACGTGCTCGCCCTCTTTGAGTAGCTTCGGAAAGACGTCGCCGGACCAGTCCGCCACCTCGCCAGGACGGAAGAAGTCGAACACCGCAGGGTCGAGGATGTAGATCCCGGTGTTGGCGAGGTCAGAGATGACCTCGCCCCAGCTCGGCTTTTCGATGAAGCGCTGGACGGCGCCGCCCTCGTCCATCACCACCACGCCGTACTCGAGCGGGTTCGGTACCGGCTTGAGGACGATCGTGGCGATGGCCTTGCGCTCTCGGTGGAAGCGGGCCGCGGCGGCGAGGTCGATGTCGGTCAGCGAGTCACCGGAGATGACGACAAACGGTTCGGTCAGCTGCTGCTTCGCGAGCATGACGGAGCCCGCGGTGCCCAGCGGCGAGTCCTCGACCGAATAGGTGAGCGCGACGCCCTGCTCCGAGCCGTCGCCGAAATAGTTGCGGATCGACGCGCCCAGGTACTGCACGGTGGCGACCACGTCGCGCATCTGGTGGCGACGCAGGTGCAGAAGGATGTGTTCCATGATCGGCCGCCCCGCGACCGGGACGAGCGGCTTCGGCATCCGGCTCGTGAGCGGCCGGAGACGCGAGCCCTCCCCTCCCGCCATGACTACCGCCTTCATCTCACTTCCCAATAACATCGTATGTCTTGGTGGAAGAACTAGACGAATTCGCTCACGATCTGCTGTGGACCTGGCAGCCCCGCATCGAGAATCTCTTCCGCACGATCGACCCGGAGATGTGGGAGTCGACGCGGCAGAATCCCGTCCTGCTCATTAAACAGCTCGGCCAAGAGGGAGTGGCCCGCGCCTCTGAGCGCGACGACGTGAAAGCGGCCCTCGAGGACGCTCGTGGGGCCCGCCGCGAGTACTACGAGCGCCACCCCCGCTTCATGGACGCTAACGCCCCGCTCGTCGTCGCCTACTTCTCTCTCGAGTTCGGCCTGGCCGAATGCCTGCCCATCTACTCGGGCGGGCTCGGCGTGCTGGCCGGCGATCACCTGAAGGCGACCAGCGACCTGGGGCTCCCGCTCATCGCGGTCGGTCTGCTCTACAAGCAGGGTTTCGGACGTCAGGACATCGACGCCGGCGGCCGCCAGGTCGAGGTGTACTCGGAGAACCACGGCACGGACCTGCCGGTGCGCCGCGTGGAAGGCATCGAGGTCGAGGCGCCGATCGGCTCCCGGTCGGTGCGCATCGGCGTGTGGCGAGCCCAGGTCGGGCGCGTGCAGCTTTACCTGCTCGACACGGACCTCGAGGCCAACCCACCGGACCTCCGCGGGATCACCGACCGCCTGTACGTGCCCGAGCCCGACCGCCGGCTTCGACAGGAGATAGTGCTCGGCATAGGCGGCGTGCGCGCGCTGCGCGCGCTCGGCGTGACGGCTGGGGTCTTCCACCTCAATGAAGGACACAGCTTCCTGTGCGCCATCGAGCGCATCCGCGAGCTCAGGGCCTCCCGGCAGATGTCGCTGGAAGAAGCGCGCCTGGTCGCGCGTGCTGGAATCGTGTTCACCACGCACACGCCGGTCGCGGCAGGAAGTGATTACTTCGAGCCGGGCCTCGTGTGGGATCTCCTCGGCCCCTATCTGAGCGAGGTCGGCCTTTCGTTCGACCGCTTCATGGACCTCGGACGCCAGCGTCCCGGGGATCCACGTGAGCGATTCACCACGACCTATGCCGCCCTGCGGCTCGCCGACCAGTCGGTCGGGGTCAGCCGCCTGCACGGCGCCGTCTCGCGACGGCTGTGGAAGGACGCGTGGCGCGGCCTACCCGAAAACCAGATCCCCATCGGATCAGTGACCAACGGCGTCCATATGCCGACATGGATCGCGCCGGAGATCACCGACCTCCTGCGCCGCTACGTCGGACCTGACTGGTGGGACCTCGACGGCAGGGACGGACGCTGGCACGCCGTGTTCGAGATCCCGGCGGTTGAGCTGTGGGAAATCCATCTCGGCTTGAAGCGCCAGCTCCTCCAATTCGCCAAACGGCGTTCCGAAGACTCGAACGACCTGAACGTCGACGCCCTGACCTTCGGGTTTGCACGCCGCTTCGCGCCTTACAAGCGTGCGAATCTCTTGCTGCAAGACCGGCCGCGGTTGAACAAGCTCCTGCGCAACTCAAAGCGGCCCGTGCAGCTTTTGTTCGCGGGCAAGTCACACCCGGCGGACCAGCCGGGCAAGGACATCGTCGCGGGCGTAGTCGCTCTCGCCCGAGAGGAACCGGGAGTCGTCTTTCTCAAGGACTACGACGTCGAGCTCGCGCGCTTCCTCGTGCACGGCAGCGACGTGTGGCTGAACAACCCGCGACGTTTCCTCGAGGCGAGCGGCACGAGCGGGATGAAGGCGGGCGCCAACGGAGCCCTCAACGTGAGCATCCTCGACGGGTGGTGGGACGAGGCCTACCGCCCGGAGCTCGGCTGGGCGATCCCTTCGGGGGCGACCCTCGACCGTCCGGCCATCGACGACCGCGCCGAAGCCGAAGGCCTTTACCGCCTGCTCGAGCGAGAGGTGGTGCCGGCGTTCTTCGATCGCGACAAGGACGGCATTCCCCAGCGCTGGATCGAGATGATGCGCGCATCGATCCGCCATACCGCCACCGCGTTCTCCGCGCGACGGATGGTGATCGACTACTTCAACCTCGCCTATGCGCCGGGCGCGCGCCGCGTCGAGCAGCTGCGGCTGCTCCCGGACTGGGGTGGCTAGGGCTCGGGCCCGGAAGACACGTTTAGCGCCGGAAGTCGAATCAGACGGACGGGATCCGGTCAGTCGGCGAGCGCCGTCACCCCGCGCAGCTCACGGCGGGTGGTGATCGCGGCAACGTACAGCTGCACGTACCGGTGCGCGGAGCGGGACCATGAAACGTCCTCCGTCATCGCGCGACGGACGAGCCACGCCCAAAGCGTCGGATGTCGGAACGTCTCCGCCGCCCGCACGACCGCGGCAAAGAACTGCCAGGGGTCGTACGCGTCGAACATGAACCCGGTACCGGTCAGGGCCACCGGGTCGTAATCCCTGATCGTGTCCGCGAGGCCGCCGGTCTCGCGCACGACTGGGATCGTCCCGTATCGCAAAGCGATCAGCTGCGCCAGGCCGCACGGCTCGAAGCGCGACGGCATCCACAGCATGTCGGCGCCGGCGTACACGCGCTGCGCGAACGCCGAGTCGAAACCGATCGAGGCCGAAACCTGCTGCGGCTTCTCGCCTGCCCAGCGCCGGAACATGTCCTCGTACCGGCGATCGCCCGTCCCGATCACCACGACCTGCAGGCCGAGGTGCAGTACCTGCGCCATCGCCTGCTCGACGAGGTCCAGCCCCTTCACGTCGTAGAACCTCGACACGATCGCGCACAGCGGCTTGTTCACGTCATCGAGACCGAGCTCGGCCCGAAGCTCGGCGCGGCACAACGCTTTGTTTTCGGGCACCTCCGCCGAATAGTGATGAGCGAGGTTGGGATCGCGCGCCGGGTCGAAGATCTCGTAGTCGATGCCGTTGACCACGCCGTGGAGCTTGTGGGCGTTGCGGCGCAGCAGCTCGTCCAACCCCTCGCCGTATTCGGGTGTCTGCATTTCCATTGCGTAGCGCTCGCTGACGGTGTTCACGACGTCGGCGAACTCGATCCCGCGGCCCAGCACGTTGACCACATTGTCGAGGCCCGGGATGCCGACCCGGATCAAACCCCACTCCTCGAGGCCGGCCAGCACGAGAGCGCCAAAGCCGAATACGCCCTGGGCGGCGAGGTTGTGGATGGTGAGGTTGGTGGCGATCTCCGAGTACTTGCCCTGCGTGTAGACGCGCTCGAGGAGGTTCGGCACCAGCGCCGCGAACCAGTCGTGAATGTGGATGATGTCCGGCCAGAACTCCAGGGCCGGGAGCATCTCGAGCAGCGCTCGCGAGAAGAAAACGGACCGCGCGTCGTCGTCTCCGAAGCCGATGATCCCGTCCCGGTCGTAAAGGGACGGGCAGTCGACGCAGTAGACGGCCATGTCGCCGAGGCGGCCTTCGTAGATCGTCGCTTCCACCTTCTGCGCGCCAAGCGGCACCTGCAGGCCTGTCACGACCGGCTTCAGGTTGTACTTGCCGACGTCGACCTGCCGGTAGCGGGGCAGCACGACCCTGACGTCGTGGCCCAGGCGGCGCAGCTCCTTCGAGAGCGAGGCGGCGACGTCGGCGACGCCGCCCAGCTTGGCAAAGGGCGCGAGCTCAGCGGTCGCCACCAGCACCTTGAGGTGCTGCGAGTGAGGCACCTCAGCCGCCGGCGCCTCTCCAGGAACGCGCACGCCCAGCGAGCCGGAGGGCGGCACCTCTTCGATGTCGTGCCCGTCCCTGGCCACGACCAGCGCCATCTCCACCGTGTCGCCAGGTCCCTTGCCGAGAAGCTGCAAAGGAATGGAGACAAAGAATGGATCGGGAATCTCCCATGCTGTCTCGAACACTGCCCTCGTCAGAGGCTCGACGATCTTGGCCACGGTGACCGAGCCGCCGCGCAAGCGGGGAACGATCCTGATCGCGTACGCGGGCTCAAAGCCGAGGTCGGCTATCGCGGACACCTGCAGCGGAAGCTCGATGTCGCTCACCCCGTCGCCTGCGGGCGCCCCCGAGCTGTAAAGCCAGAAGTCGATGTGCTGAGCTTCGAGCTCTGCGGGCGAGCGCGGTGTATCGATCCGGAAGTACAGGTTCCGGTCGTCGTTGCCGTAATAGACCTTCTCGACGATCCCGGCCGGCCGGTGCAGCGCGCCAAACCCCGAGCCGACCAGGTAGTAGCCCGCATTGCTCCATGCGGGATCGTCACGCGACGACGGCGTGATCTCGTCAGCCGGCACACCACGCTCCGGCGTGGGCGCGCGCTTGATGATCGGCTGGAACAGACGCGCCGGCGCGCGCGTGCCCATGAGTTTGTAAACGTTGCGAAGGTGTAGCCGGAACTGGTTGTCCCAGATCAGGTCCATGCCCGAGTCGTGCTTGCGGCTGAACCACCAGAACCAGTCGCTGCCCTCGGTGATGAGGATCTCGCGCCAGGCGAGCGCGACCTGCTCTGAGTCCTTCGGCCTCTGCCGGGACTGCTCTTCCAGCCAGTCGCGCGTCTCGGCCAGGAGATCCCACGCGATGTTGTGCTCGGGGTCGCCGATCCAGGTGTCGAGGCTCGCGCCGATCCAGCTGCCGGTGTGCAGGTGGTGCAGCTGCTGTTCCGGCGGGTGCTCCGCAATGAAGTCGGAGACGGTGGTGGTCACGACGCCCGGGCTCGCCTCGAGCTCGGTGTACAACGCGTTGAGGAAGTCATGGCCGTCGCGCGGGTAGAACTCCCACGCGTTTTCGCCGTCGAGCGCGATCACCACGAGCTGGTCGCCATCGCCCTGCTGCTCGCCGATTTTCTTCACCCGGCCGACGAGGGCACGCGCCGCATCGAGTGAAGACATCTTCTGGTAGTCGAAGCCGATGGCGTTCGAGATCTGCGCGTCGCGGAAAACCATCGCCACGCTCTGGCCCTCCCGCTCGATGCGCTTGGGGCTGTACAGGTGCGCGTCCCGTGAGTACTGGTTGTCCATCGAGCGCGCCAGCACCTCTTCGTCACTGATCATCCAGTCCAGCTTCGCCTCGGTGGCGAGGCCGATCACGCTCTCGCCCACCGCCATCTCGGACGGCCACATGCCCTTCGGCCTGCGCCCGAGCAGTCGCTCGAACAGCCCGAACCCGAGCTCGATCTGGCGGTCAGCGTCTTCGCGATGAGAGAAGTGGCGCTGGGGCAGCTGGATGTTGAGGTTGGCGCTGCGCGCGGAGTCGACGTGGACGATGAGCGGCAGGATCGGGTGGTAGTAGGGCGAGAAGGTCAGCTCGGCCTGTCCCCGGTCGGCGAGCTCGCGGTACTTCGGGATGACCTTCGCCATCATGTCGAGCTGGGCGGTGACGAGAGGCTGCTTGTCGGTTTCAGCGAAGTCCCGGTCCTTGCGCTTAAGCTCGGCGAGGTGCGGGTCTGATTCCATCCACACTGGGTCGCACCACGCGAGGTTGAACCACACCTGGAGATCGCGAACGTCCTGAATCGTGAACTGCGCGTCCGCGGGCCGCGAGGCGAGCTCGAGGTAGCGGGGCGACTGCTGGACGCGAAGCGATCGCGGCGACTCGCGCATCCAGCGCAGCAGGAAATCGCGCTCCTCGGCCGAGAGCTCGCCGGCGTCACGACGGCTCAGGTTGAGGAAGAGGTCGACTGACTCCGCCTTTCCGTAGTCCTCGATTTGCGCCAGGAGCGACGGCACGAGGTTGAAGGTGCCGCGGATCTTCGGGTAGCCGTCGAGCAGGGCCGGCATCTTGTAGTAGTCCTTGGCACAGCGAAGCCGGACCCACGGCAAGAGATAGGTAGAGGTGAGGTCGTCCTTGTAATAAGGCTGGTGCATGTGCCAGACAAACGCGACATGGATGGGTTTGTTCATATGAGCGAAAACCTCGGCGGTTTTCGCTCATCGGGCCGCTCAACGGCCGTTCGCGGTTGCTTCATCTGTTACTTAGCGTATTCGTCAAGAGCGCGGATGAAGTTTAAGTAGACGCGCTGGTGCTCACGGATGATGCCGTGCGAGCCGAGCTCCCACCACTCGTCGGGGGTGAAGTACGCGCTCACCTCCGCGGCAGGTCCCGACTTGCCATACCACTGGATGAGGTGAAGGTTGTCCGACTGCAGCAGCCACCGTGCGATCTCGATGAGCCTGGGATCGCCGGTGAGCCTGGCCTTCGAGTACGCGTGGTGCATCAAGCGGAAAACGCCGTGCTGGGCGGAGTTGCCGAGGAAGAATTCCATGCCGCCCTCACCCGCCCACGTCGTCCCGTACTCGCTTACCGGGATCTCATATCGCGGCTCCAGCTGGGCGGTGGCTTCCGAGGGCAGCATCATGCGCACCTTCTGTTTCTTGAGTTGCGCGTTCAGGGCCCGTACGAACCCGAAGATGCCGGTGTCGTGCCTGTGATGCTCGCCGAACGTCTCGAAGTCCCATCCGAGCGTAACGAGGTCACCCCAGCAGTCGCGCACCCAGCCGGCATACCGGTCCGGCGTCAGCGGCCACATGCTCCAGCTGCTGTTGGAGAAACGGTAGCCGACGTCGTCGGAAAGATCGTGATGCCGCGCGAGCAGAGCCAGGTTCTGTCCAGGGTGGTTAAAGACGTGAGTCGAATCCTGCCAGGCGAGCTGCCACGCCCGCCCTTCCATGAACGCGCCGCTGAACCCGCACTGCTGAAGAGCGAAGTACACGTCGTTCGACATGAACATCTCGGTGGTGTCGGCCATCGTCACCGGTTTCTGAAAGACGTCCTCGAGGCGGCGGCGGGCCCACAGCATCGATTCCTTGAACTCGACGATGTCGACGTAGAGGAGCCACGAGTGGTAGGGCTCGACGCAAACCACCTCGACGTTCGGGCTGGCGCACAGACGCTGGAAAGAATCCAGCACCTTCTTTCCCCACTGCTCCGCCTGGACGAGAAACGAGTTGCTGAAACCGATCGACATGCGCCAGCCGCGCTTGGTCAGGTCGCGGAACATCGCGGTCGCGGGCAGGTATGCGTACTGCGCCACCTTCTCGAAGTAGCGGCGGTCCATCGCTTCGTCGAACACGAAGCTCGCGAAGTCGTCCGGCGGCGTCCCCGACGGGATCACCTTCGCGGGCAGCCTCAACCGTCGTGGCTGATGGACCACCGTGTACACGACAAGGTTTTCAGCCACGCGAGGGTGGCTTCCGCACAACCTTCGGCTCCGGCTCGGGCGGCCGTTTCACCGCCTGCAGCGCGGCTGCGAATTCGACCCGCAACAGGAGCTGATCGATCACCTTCTCCCATACGTACTCACGCGCGGTCGTCCGGCCGCGCTTGCGCATCCGCAACGCGAGGCCTGGTCGCTCCTTCAGCAGAGCCAGCTCGGTGACCAGCTCGACGGGATCGCTCGTCTCGACGACGAGCGCGTTGCGATACGCCTCCGCGTAGTCCTCACCAGTCGAGCCTGTCACCGCCAGCCCGCCCGCGGCCATCACCTCGAGGCCGACGAGACCGAACGGCTCGTGTCCCGAGTTGGCGAGCACAGCGTCGCACGCCGGATAGATGATCGCGAGCAGCTCATCACTGACAAAGGTGGTGAGGTTGATCACGTCCGCGGTGGCGTTCGCACGCAGCAGCGCCGCAAGCCCCGCCACATCGGGAGGTGTGGCCGCGTCGATCACGACCAGGCCCTGCTGACGCGCGTGGTTGATCACCTCGCCGCCATGGGCCTCCTTACCACCGCGCATCAGGAGCTTGACCTTGCTGCCGTGCCTCTTGAGGTACGCAGCAGCGGACACCGCCATCAGCCAGCGCTTGTTCGGGTCGAAGCGGCCGATCTTGAAGCACAGGTAGTCAGCCGCCGCTGCCGCCCTCAGCTCAGCGACCGCCGCCGGGTCGGCGTCGGCGATGGACGAACGCGGGATGCCGTTCGGGATGACTATCGCGTTCTGGTGCCAGTCCCACATCTCGAACTTCATGTAGCGGCTCACCGTGGTGAGCGTCGCTGCCAGCGTCAGGGCGGCCCAGTCGATGCGGTGGAAGCCAAAAGTGTTGTTGGCGTTCCACAGCATCACGACGCGGTCGCGAAGGGCGCGGCGGTAGAGCATGTCGGAGATCAGGCTCATCGACCACGACGTGTGCCACTCCTCACCCAGCACCACCACGTAGCCGCCGGCGGCGGCGGCCGGCGCGATGACCTTGTCGATCACGTTCGGGGGAAGGCTCAGGTTCCAGTCGCGGATCTTGCCCTCTTCCCCGTCGTAGACACCGCCTCGATGCTGCGCGGAGATCCACTGGCCCCACCGCCGCTGGTGGAGCTTTCCTCCTTCGAGGATCTCTTCTCCAGGGAGGTCGGGGTCGCCGATGAAATAAAGGTGAGTGTCATAGCCACGCCTCGCGAGTGAGCGCGACAAGCCCTTGACGCGAACTCCAAGACCTCCCGCCTGGCTGTATAGGTCAGGGCCTTCGAAGCTGAGCACGACGAAGGCGGTGCGGTCTGGCGTGAAGATCATTCAGCCGGGCGCGCAGCCAGGCGCGCGCAGGGCGCACTTTCAGAAGAGAGCGCACTCATTCAACAGTACCGAGACACGTCAGCGCCTCGTCGTGCAGCTCCCGTGTGGGCGCGCAGAGCAGCGTGGTCCGGCTGTCGAGGGACGCGTTCAGCGGGCCGATGAGATTGCCCCGCAGGTCAGTCGCGACTCCGCCCACTTCGGCGAGCAGGAGCAGGCTTGCCGCCATGTCGAAGACCCGCACCGGCATCGGCGCGCAGAAGATGTCGAAGCCTCCCGCGGCCGTGTGCGCTATCGAGAGCGCCATCGAGCCCAGTATGCGGATCTTGTTCGAGCGCTCCACCAGCGGTCGCGCGACCGTGATCGCTCGCGGCGAGCTCTCCAGTCCGAGGATCTGGATCCGCTTGCGATCCTCTCGAGGGATCACCAGAAGTGGCGCGCCGGCGCGCCACGCTCCCTGTTTGCGGATCGCTGTCCACGCCTCGCCGTTGTTCATGTTCAGGACGTAGCCCACGAAGGTGTCGTCGATGGTCGGGCCGTCGAGCACGGCGAGCATGAGCCCGAACAGCGGGACTCCCTGCTTGGCGTTCAGGCTGCCGTCGACCGGGTCGACGAGGATCAGCGGGTAGTCGGAGCCAAAGCTGCGCCGCCCGGATTCCTCGGACAGAACGGAGAACGCCTCGCCGCGCCCGGCAAGAGCCACCAGCTCTTGGAAGACAACCGCCTCCGCCGCGCGGTCGAGCTCCAGCGTCCTGTCACCGCCGGCGCCGACCTCGAAGCGCACGCGTCCTGCGTCGGTGCCGGCAATCGGAAGCACTGCTTCGCGCACGCCGGCCCCGATGCGGTGAAAGACTTCGAGCCAGTCGCGCGGTTTCAGCTGGTCTCAGCCGGTCTCGGGCAAGCCGGGGTTGGTCGCCACCTTGCGGCGGCGCCGGCGGCGGCGCTCGACCACGATCGTGATGAGGTAGGGCTGCTGCATCGCCCAGACCTTCTCGATGAGCTGCGGGACGGGGATGCTGTGGGGCCCGTCGATGCCCAGCAGGACAAGCGCCTCCGCCACGTGATCGGGCAGCTCCGTCTTGTCGTGAAGATTGAGCTGCTCGAGCGTTTCGAGAATGTCATCGAGACGCCGCAAACCCTGCCGCCGATTCTGATCGGACCGGTTCAGCACCGCCGCAAGCTTAATAATCTTTGGCGGCGCGTGCGAGGGCGCGGCTCACCTCGTCCGGCCGCTCGAACTGCAGCCAGTGGCCCGCGCCCTCGAGGACCTCGAGCCTGAATGGGCCCTCGACACGCTGCGCGGTGGCCTCAACGGCCCGCCTTCCGAGCGCCGGATCCTCGGCGCCCCACAAGAGCGTGGTCGGTGTCGTGATCTTCAGCTCCTGCGTGAGGGACGCCCAGGCGCCACCTCCCGCGCCGAGGTTGGCGCGGTAGTAGTTGAGGCCGGCGGTCAGCCTGCCGGGCCGGCTGAGCGAACGGGTGAAGTGGTCGACGATGGCCCGGGGCACCGCGTCGGGATTCGGTCCGAGGGCGAACATCCCGCGAAGGCGCTTGTAGTCCTCATCGGCCAGCACGTGCTCGGCCTTGCCCTCGATGAGGAAGAGCGCGACGTAGCGGGACTTCTCCCGCTGCTCTTCGTCGACGCGACTTGCTTCGGCCAGCGCCGCAGGATGCGCGACCGACAGCGCCGTCAGCGTCTTCGTCATCTCCGGATGCCGTCCGGCGAAGAACCACGCGATCAGGGCGCCCCAGTCGTGCCCTGCGACATGGGCTTCTGAGCGGCCGAACGCCTTGATGATCCCGGCGACGTCTTCGACGAGGTGATCGATCGTGTAGTTATCCACACCCTCCGGCGCCTCGCTCAGTCCGTAGCCGCGGAGATCCGGCGCGACGGCGAGACCGCCTGCCTTCGCCAGCGCGTCGACCTGCTTGGTCCAAGACTCGGCGCCCTCGGGGAATCCGTGAAGCAAGATGAACATCTCTCCATCCGCCGGCCCGTCGACCATGGTGCGAAAACGAAGGCCGTTCGCCTGGACCATGTGCTGTGAGGCTGTCATTTGCAGTTCGTGAGGATGAATTCGGCCGCCACGTCGAGTGCTTTGTCGAGCACGGCGAGGAGACCGTGTCCCTGGCCTTTGAAGATTTCGAGCTGCGCGTTGGGAACGAGCTTCACCGCCTCTTTCAACAGCTCGATGCGGGCGAATGGGTCGCGATCGCCGCTCAAGAAGAGGGTCGGGCAGCGAATCGAAGGCAGGTGCTCGGTGCGGAGCTCGTCAGTGTGGCCAGGACGGTGAAGCGGATACGAAAAAAGAACGAGGCCACCGAAGTCCGCCTCGATCGCGGCCATGCTCGCGACCCTTCCACCGAAGGATTGACCGCCGCCGACGACCTCATGTCCTCGGCCCGAGGTCCTGATGAAGACGGGAACCGCTCGCTCTGCGTTTCCTTTGGGCAAATCCACAGCGACAGCGGTGATTCCGCGACGCGTGAAGCCCACCACATAGGGCTTCATCGAAGCTGCGTTGCCCGATGCACCATGACCGAGGACCACTCGCATTTTTCTATCGTCGCAGTTTTTTTCCGATGATGTGGACATCGCGATGGTCCTTCATCGCAAAAAGTTCCGGCCGCGTCGCAAAAAATATTTCTTCCGAACCATTGACGTGAGTGGGTGCATTCAGGTATCACAGCACCTGTATGGCGATGCTGCTCGTGGTTGCCACCACAGAGGCGACGGACCCGACGCGAGTCAGCGTGTCATTTCGTACAACCGCCAACGTCTCGGAGTTCTCGTCATTGAGGCTTCGCGGCGAAACCCGTGGGGTTGCAGAGGAGGTACGTGTAGGAGAGATCGTTAATCACGTCTCACCAAACGCGGACACCAACAAACCAATGGAACCTCGGGTCCGTATCACCAGTAGAAGGAGGTAGCAACATGGCAGCGAAGAAGAAGGCCGCGAAGAAGCCCGCCAAGAAGGCCACCAAGAAGAAGAAGTAGTAACTTCTTCAATCGTTTTTTAGTTCGCGTTTCTGCGCCGGGGTTCTGTGGAGCCCCGGCGCCCTTCTTTTCTCCCGGATAATTCGCATCCGTGCGAATCTCGTCCGTCACAGAACACAACCGGCGCATGTGGGATCGCCTTGCCCGAGCTGGAATCCCGTACACAAGGCCGCAGGGACGGCCGCCGCGGTCGCTTCCCGCCCTCAGACGCTTTCTCGATCCGGACGGACGGTTGAAAGGGGTTCGCCTGAAGGGCGCCCGAGTGTTGGCGCTCGCAGCGGGTGGAGGATGGGATGCCGTCATCTTCGCCATGCTCGGTGCCGAGGCCACCCTCGTCGACATCTCGGCGATCCAGCTGCGGACCACCCGGGAGCTGGCCCGACAGAAGGGTGTGTCGATCAAAACCGCCCGGATCGACATGGCCGACCTTTCCCGGTTCGCGGACGGCTCATTCGACGTCGTGTGGCAGTGCCATTCGCTGGTCTTCGTCCGCAACGTGCGCAAGGTCCTTCGCGAAGTGGGTCGGGTCCTTGCGCCTGGAGGTACCTACCAGACGACGACCATGCATCCCACGACCCTCCGCCTGTACGGCCGCTACGCAGATGGCGGGTGGAAGCCGCGGTTGTCTTACTTCGACGATCGGGCGATGCCCTATAAGAAAGAAGCGGACGTCACGTGGGAGTTTGGGCGGACGCGCGTGGTAGCCCACACCATCGAGTTCGGACATACGGTCCAGACCCTGGTCAACGGCATCGTCGAAGGTGGAATGGTCGTCGACGGCCTATGGGAATACTCGCCTGGTGAGCCCGACCTCAAAGCCAAACCTGGTAGTGACGGCCACCTGGAAACGCTCTTTCCTTCCTTTATCGAAATTCGAGCGCGAAAGCTCTAGGACCGAGGTTCCCTTAACTGCTTGACTTGCGAACATTTGTTCGCTATGGTCTGCGTGCCTCCACTTCTCCCCTGCGTCTTTCTTTCCGAGGCGGCCAAAGATGCAGGAAATGCCACTTGATGGTGCGATCAACTCGATTCGGGTCCGTTTCGGCAGCCAGGCGCTGACGAGGGCGGCGGAGCTGCCGCCCCCCCAGCCCTGGCCCAGCCGGACTCCGATCGATCGACTGACTGGAATTGGCGGACTGCCGCGCGGCCGGCTCACCCTTCTGACGGGGAGCGGAACATGCGGCAAGTCCACGCTTGCTCTTCTGCTGCTCGCCGGCGCAACCCGCGAGTTCGCGCACGCGATGGTGATCGACACCAACTCAGGTTTCGATCCCTGGACCTTGCTTCCCTTCTATCCCGAGCTGAGCGCGCTGACAGTGGTCCGCGCGCCAGCTCCTGAAATCGCCGGAGAGGCGACTGCCACGCTGGCCAAGGCCGGCGCGGGCTTCATCCTTTTAATGGGGGAGGTCCCAGAGCACTGGCTGGGACCGCTCGAGTCGGGGGCGAACCGTTCGGGCACGGTGATGGTTGGTGTGATCGATGCACCCGGACGCGCCTTCGCCCACGCCTCGAGCTTCAGCGTCGGCCTTTCGCGAACCGATTGGATCTGGGAACGCGGGCAGCTCGTCGGGCTTCGAGCCTCCGCCCGCTGCGTGAAAAATCGCGTGGCCCCTCCGCTTGGAGAAACCGAGCTGGAGATCCGCTACCCGCTTGGCGCGAAGCCGCTGTTCGATCACCAGGTCCATCTCACCGACGTTTCTTCACTGAAGGAGCTCGAGTGCGTATCTGCTGTGGTCTGACCAACCACCTCGAGCTCGCCCGACGCCCGGACCTGTACGGAAATCCCGTCGTGGTCGGACATTGGGAAGAGCATGTGGTCGCGCTCTCCGAGGAGGCGATGCCATTTGGCGTGACGCCGGGGATGGCGCTGCGCCAGGCGGAGCACCTCTGCCCACAAGCAACCTTTCTTCCGCCGGACCCCGAAGCGGCTGCGCATCTCCGAGAGCTGATCTCCTCCGCGCTGTACGACCTCGCGCCGACGGTCGAGGTCCGCCTCGAAGGCATCGCGTGGCTGGACGTGAGCGGCGTCCCCAAGCCAGGCGAATCGATCCGCGAAGCTCGACGCCGGTTGAAAACAGCGATCGGACGCGAGCCGAGACTCGGTTTGGCGCCCGGCCCTTTCTCCGCCCGGCTCGCAGCGGCGCGAGCGAGGCCCGGCCGCCTCGTGCAGGTCGACAAGGCGCGCGCATTCCTCGCTCCGCTTTCTCTTCATGAGCTTCCGCTCGACGCCGAGCAGCTGGAACGCCTCGACCTTCTTGGGCTTCGCACGCTAGGCGCCGTGGCGGCGATGGGGCCGCGCGAGCTGGAGAGCCAGCTTGGCCGGGCCGGACGCCATGCGGTTCTGCTCGCGCGAGGCCTCGAGCCGGACGAGCTCACGCCATGGCGCCCTCCGCTTTTCACCAGCGCACACCGGCAGTTCGAGTCAACAGTCGAAGACCGCGAGGCGCTGCTGTTCGTCGCGCGCGCGCTGTGCAGCGACCTCGCCGAGGAGCTCGGCCTGCGTGGAGCCGGCGCAAAGAACATCCGAGTGCGCCTCTTTTTCGAAGATGGTTCTCAGGAGCGGCGCAACTCTTTCGTGCGCCATCCGCTGAGCAGCGCTGCCGAGCTGTTCGGACTGATCGGCTCGTGGATCAAGGAGTGGCAGCCGCACGCTCCAATCACCGAGCTGTGGATCGAGCTGCCGGTGCTCGAATCAGCTGGGCGGCGGCAGCTGCGGCTGTGGGCGGGCGGGGACGGCAACGGCGAAGAGGTGGCCGCCGCGCTCGAGCGATTGCAGGAACGCCATGGCGATGAGGTGGTGTACTTGCCAAGGCCTCATCTCCTCTCCTCCCCACTCCCCTCGCAGCGTTTCGCGTGATGCGATCGCTGGAATCAGAAGCAGCCGTTGGCCGGATAGCCCGGCTGGTCGGAGACCTTCTGGAGCCCGCCTGCATCGGAGTAGAGGTAGATGCCCTGCGGGCTGCCGAACCAGACACCATGGTCATCTGTGACGCCGCCCGACAGGCTGGCGGCGATCGGACCCTTGTGAATGGATCGCTGTTTTGCGTCCTCAACGGAAAGGAGGAGCTCGGCGGCCGGGTCCGGGTAGTTGATGGCGTCGCGGAGGGCACGGGTCAGCGGACGTCCGTGAGCGTCGATCCCGATGACATTGAGACCGGTTCCAGGTCGATCAACCCAGATGATCTCCCTGCCGGCATTGAGGTCGAGCCGCCAGATCTGGTTGGACTCGACACGCACGCGGCCGCGGACCGGGTTTGGGTCGGCAGAATTCAGAGCGCCGAACCAGAAGATGCCGCCGCCTCCGCTGACCTGAACCAGGACTTTCGTCACGACGCGAATGGATCCGGTCGAAGGGTCGAAGAGCCACATGCCTGGGATGGGGCCATCGAGCGCCTGGACCAGGTAGATGCCCTCCGTCGCGTAGTCGAAGACGACTGCCCGGGTTCCGAAATCCGCCGCGCGGTCGATCGGAAATCCCGCCTCTCTGCCGCTGGCCACGTCCACGATCTGGACGATCGACAGGCCTTGCTTCAAATCAGGGAGCACCGAGGCGTAGTGGGTTCCGTCTGGGGAGACCGCCTCGCGCCTCACCGGCAGCCATTTGGAGAACGCGCGGTCGAAGAAGAAGCCGCCATTGCCGGAGGGATCGATGGTCACCGAGCGCGAGGGGAAAGAGATGAAGGCGTTCTTCACAGCGCTTGGGTCATGCGAATTGAAAATTGGGAGCCGGCAGGTGAACGAGACCGAGCTCAGCGGAAGGTCACCTGGAATAGGATTCCGGGACGGGCTGGGACTGGGAGTGCTTTTTCCAGCGGTGGGTTGCGCAACCGGACTGCAGGCGAGCGTAAGCACGATCAGCGCCGCCGGCCAGCCTCGCATCGACACATTCAAACGCCAGCCGCCAGCGAACGTTTCCGGTGACGCGCCTCTTGTCCCCGCCTGCCGCGGTCGAAGTGACGCTGAGCGACGACGGCACGCCGGCATTCATCACCGGCGCCTTAAGCGGGTCGATCGACCCGATCGCTCGCTGGAAGGTCGAAACCGAGTGGTGGAAGCAGCCAGTGATCCGCGAGTACTGGAAGGCGCTGCTGAACAGCAACCTTCTATGTGAGCTGTACCACGACCTTCACGAGGACAAGTGGTTCGTGGAACGGGTCTATGACTGATCCGTCAGAACGGCAGCGCCACCAAGTCCGGCTCGCGCCACGCAGCCCTTGCCTCCGGCGCGAACATCGATTCACGGCTCCAGTGCCGCATTGGAGTGTTCTTGTCGAGCAGGAGCGGATACGCGGCGAGAAACTCGTCGAAATCCAAGATCTCCGGCCGCGCCGACACCGCGTGGGCGACGAGCCGGGCCCAGAACCTGGTCACGGTGTCGTGATAGAGGGGGCCGTGACTGTTGTGCTGCGCGAACCGGCTGATGCCTGAGGCCACAACTTCTTCCGCAACGTCGCCGCCATGCCGCCGGACCGCCAGCCACGCCAGGCGCAGATGATCGCGGTGTCGAAACTCCGAGCTGGGCAGCGTGAGGCCGAAGAAGGCGCGCAAAAACTCATCGTCGGGGATCATGGCCGCAGCCTCCTCAGAAAGAGAAACGTCAGGAAAAGAAATGACCCCGCCGGCTCGCTTCGCTGGCTCCGGCGCCTGCCTTGCGGCTGGCACCAGATCCCTCGCACGTTTCCTTCGGGGCCGTCGACTACCGTATCGCGCCCTTCGCTAGGTTGGCAATCCCCAATCTTTGTCGCCAGGCTACGTCTTGTAGCTGTGCCTTATCGCGTCGATGATTTTCTGCACTCTCGTCTTGCTCTCGGCGATGGAGGCTTCGGCCGGCTTTGGGTCCTCTTGAAGGATCTCGGAGCACAGCGCGACACACTGGTCGCAAATAAAGACGCCGGGGCCCGCGACAAGCCGGACCTGGTCCTCGCGCTTGCCGCAAAAGGAGCACTGCCGCTCGACCTGTCTGGCCACGCAGCAAACATAGGCCGGTAGGGGCGAATAGTGAACCCGTACGTCGAGCTGCACTGCCACTCCAACTTCTCGTTTCTTGACGGCGGCTCTCATCCCGCGGAGCTGGCGATGCGTGCGGCCGAGCTCGAGATGCCGGCGCTCGCGATCACCGACCACGGTGGCGTCTACGGCGCTGTGCGATTCCTCCAGGCGTGCCGCAAGCTCGGTGTGAAGCCCGTCATCGGCACCGCGCTGGAGGTCGAAGGCGAAGAGGTCATCATGATCGCGCGCAACCTCAGCGGCTACTCGAACCTCTGCCGGCTCTTGAGCGTTGCGCACGCCGACCAACCCAAGGGTGAGGCGCGAGCGTCCATCGCGAAGGTCGCCGAGCACCGTGGCGACCTCTTCTATCTCAGCGCGACCGACGATGAGAAGCGGCTGCGCGGGCTGCAGGAGGCGCTCGGCCGAGAGAACGTCTTCAGCGAGCTGCACCATCACCTGTGTCCTGAGGACCAGTGGGTGCTCGAGGGTCGTGCGGCGATGGCGAAACGGTGCGGAGCCACGGTCGTCGCGACCAACGAGGTGCACTATCACGTCGCCGAGCGGCGGAGGCTGCATGACGTGCTGGTGGCCATCCGCCATCGCGCCACGCTCGAGGCGGCACGGCAGCATCTCTTTCCAAACTCCGAGCATCACCTGAAAGGCGGGGCGGATATGCGGCCCCTCTTCAAAGGACATGCCGAAGCGCTGGCCACGCCGTGGGAGCTCGCGCAGGAATGCGACGTGGACCTCAATTTCCGCAAGGTGCGCTTCCCCGGCTACCCGGTGCCCGCCGGCGAAACGCCCTTCTCGTTCCTCTACAAGCTGTGCTTCGAAGGCGTGCGCGACCGCTATCGGCCGATCACGCCCGAGGTCGCGCGCCGCCTGCAGCGGGAGCTGGAGGTGATCCAGAAGACTGGGCTCGCCGAGTTCTTCCTCATCAACTGGGACCTCATGCGGTTCGCGCGCGAGCATGGTGTCCCGGGCCAGGGACGTGGATCCGCGGCCGACTCGATAGTCGCCTACGTGCTCGGCATCACCAGGGTCGACCCCATCGAGCACAACCTTCTGTTCGAGCGGTTCCTGCACGAGGAGATGACGAGCACGCCGGACATCGACATCGACTTCTCCACCGAGCACCGCGAACAGGTGATTCAGTACATCTACGACAAGTACGGGTGGGAGCGCACAGGGATGGTGTGCAATGTCGTCACGTTCCAGCCGCGAATGGCGATCCGCCAGGTGGGCAAGGCGCTGGGTTTCTCCGCCGAGCTGCTCGACAGGCTGGCCAAGGGCGTGGACCGATGGTTCACCGAGGATGTTGCCGACTCGATGCTCGACGCGGTGCCGCCGCCCGACATGCGCCCGCAGAGCTGGCAGCAGTTCCTGGAGCTGTGCCGCGAGATCATCGAATTTCCACGCCACCTGTCGATCCACAACGGCGGAATGCTGGTGACCGGAGAGCCGCTGGTGGAGATCGCGCCGGTCGAGCCGGCGACGATGGAGGGCCGGCGCGTCGTCCAGTTCAACAAGGACGACGTCGAGGACCTGGGACTGATCAAGATGGACATGCTCGGCCTGCGAACGCTGTCGGTGGTGGCTGAGTGCCTGGAGCTGATCAAGGACAAGACGGGGGTGCGCCCCGACCTCGACCAGCTGCCGCTGAACGACCCGAAAGTCTTCGAGATGTGCGGGGAAGCGGACACTATCGGCGTCTTTCAGATCGAGTCACGCGCGCAGATGCAGACTCTCCCTCGCACACGCCCGCAGACCTTCAACGACCTGGTGGTCGAGGTGGCGATCATCCGGCCGGGCCCGATCCAGGGCAACGCGGTTCATCCCTACATACGCCGCAAGCAGGGGCGCGAGCTGGTCACTTACGCGCATCCGCTGCTCGAGCCGATCCTCAAGGACACCCTCGGCGTGATCCTCTATCAGGAACAGATCATCGAGATCGCGATGTACGTCGCAGGGATGCCTCCTAGCAAGGCGGATGGATTCCGGCGCGCGATGACGCGCCACCTCAACCGAGTCGAGATGTCATCGCTCGAGGGCGACTTCATCAGCGGCTGCCTGGCAAATGACGTGCCGCGCGAGGTCGCGGACCAGCTCTTCAATGCGGTGGAGGGCTTCGCGGTGTATGGCTTCTGCCGCTCCCACGCTGCAGCGTTCGCCCGGACTTCTTACGAGACGGCGTGGCTCAAGCTCAACCACCCTGTCGAGTTCGGCTGCGGCCTGCTCAACAACCAGCCGATGGGCTTCTATCACCCGAGCGTCCTGGTCGAGGACTTGAAGCGCCACGGGGTAACAGTGCTTCCCGTCGACGTCAACCTCTCCGACGTGCGATGCCTACCGGAACCCCTGCCGGAAAGCGCATTACCCGCGAGTGCCGGCTCCCGCGGGTTTGGATTCGCCGCCAAACCCGCGAGTGGAGGCTCCCGCGGGTTTCAAGTTCGCCGCATACCCGCGAGTGGAGGCTCCGGCGGGTTTCGACGCGAGGCACACCCCACCGAGGGCCCTCCCTCCTCCACCGGACCAGCCCTCCCCCGCCGGCCAACCGATCTCAGCGTATCTGCAGCGTCAACCCAGCCTGTTAAGACCATGACCCACGCGATGCGCATCGGCTTCAACTATGTCCGCGACCTCGGCGAGGAGGGTCGCGAGGCGATCGTCGCCGAGCGCGCTCATCGCCCCTACACCTCGTTCGACGATTTCCTCCACCGGCTGCGCGGCGCACCCGTCGGGCCCCGCGCCGTGCGCAACCTCGTCATGGTCGGTGCCTTCGACGCGCTCGGCCAACCCCGCCGTGAGCTCCTCTGGGGCTGGCAGGAGAGATGGCACGGCCACGGCCTGCGCCGAGGCATCGAAAAGCAATCCGAGCTCCACCTAAACGGCACCGCTCCCGACCTCCCCTCAATCGACGCCTTTGACAGAAACCAACTCGAATACCGGATCTCGGACCTCTCCACCGGCCACCACCTCATCCACTTCTGCCGCGAAAAGCTGCAGCAGCTCGGGGCGCTCGAGAGCAACAAGCTGGCGGCCATACCCGACCACCACAAAGTCCGCGTCGCCGGACTCGTCATCACCCGCCAGGCCCCTTCGACCGCGAAGAAGATCCGCTTCTTCACTCTGGAAGACGAGTTCGGCCAGGTCAACGTGACCATCAAGCCCGACGTCTACGACCGTTACCGCCAGGTTGCCAACCGTCAACCGATCCTCGTCATCGACGGCGTGATGCAGCGCCAGGACGGCGTCTATTCGGTGCTCGCTAGCCACATTGAGGCGCTCCGGGGCGTGCCCAGACCAACCCAGCGATCTCACGACTACCGCTGACGCGCCCCGGCAACCTTACTTTCTGTAGCCAGTGATGGGTCTTTTAAGCCAAGCTATGCACTCAGGACTAATACGGCGCCGCTGAAAGGCGCTGAACGCAGCAGCCCCAAAGGAAGGATCCATGTCGATCGGCAGAGAAATCGAAGACATCGCCCGGGACCTCGTCAAGCATCAGCACGACCACCCCCCGGTGCGCGACCTCAACCGTGAAGTCGAACGCCGCCTCACGCTCTCCGACCGCATCGCCGATGATTTCGCCCGCCTCCTCGGCACCTGGATCTTCGTCCTGGCCCAGGCCGGCATCATGGTCCTGTGGATCGCTCTCAACACGATCAACCTGATCCGGCCGTGGGACCGCTATCCCTTTTACTTCCTCAACTTCATCCTCACTATCGAAGCGGTGGTCTGGGTCTCCATCGTGCTGATGGCGCTCAACCGGCAGGCTGACCGCGAGCGCATGCGCTCGCAGCACGACTACGAGCTCAACGTCAAAACCGAAGAGGAGCTCAAGGCGCTGATGAACCACCTGATGCACCAGGACGAGATCCTGCTGCAGATCGTCAACCGCCTCGACCGCACCGACCGCGAGATGAAGCGGATCGCGCGGCACCTCGAGCAGGTGATCGAGACGAGCACAAACCCACCGTTGCCGCGTCCCCCCGAAAAGTCCGAACGTCCGCCGATCGTCCTTCCCGCCCCCTAGCGCATGGTCTGGTAAACCGCGTACCCGTCCTTGTCGTACACCAGCTTGCCGTGCTCGTCCCAGAACGCGCGGCTTGCGCCGTGCGGAATCTCCTGAGGCCCGATCATCACGTAGTCGACCCTGTACTTCCGCACCAGGTCGGGGGCCAAGGGATCGCCGGTGAGGATCCGCTTCAAGTCCGCACCCTTCGCCGCGTAATCCGGCATCCCATATGTCCAGAGCCAGCCGGGATAACCGATCAGGACGCGCCTTCCCGCCAGGGTCGGGATCGGGCTGTTGTGTTCGTCAGCCACGGCGAACACCGCAGTCGGGCTCGTGTGCACGCGAACCCATTCCGCGACCTGCAGCCCGCCCGCGTCCGTGAACTGCACAGAGCTCACGCTGTAGTCCGACGCGCGCGCGAGGTCCAGCGCGCCCGACAGTCCAAGCAGCACCAGCAGCGCTGTGGCGGCGAGCGCCATGCCGGGTCCGCGCTGAAACATCCGCGCCAGCACTCCCCCCACCACGATGCCGCCCAGCAGCGCCCAGAAGATGAAGAACTTCGTGTTGTCCCAGTCCCATGGCTGCAGCACGATCACGCTGGGGACGAAGAACCACAGCCACATCGGCGTGAACCACTTCACGAACCCGGTCGGGATCCAGGTACGCAAGAGGTGACCGGCCAGCAGCAGCGGGATGAACACCGAGGTGTTCTTGATCCAGAACCACACGTAGTCCCTGCCGATCCATATAAAGCCGTCGCGCTGCCAATCCGCCGAAGACAGCCAGCCGAGCTCGATGCAGTACCCACCAACACGCGGGCCATCGCCGCAGATGCTCGTGTTGGCCGGCGGCCACATCCACACGAGGATTGGTATCCCGATCACCAGCGCCGGGATGAAGAAAGCGAACCACTGGGCACGCCGGCTGAAAAGCAAAGCCCAGAACAGCGCGAGCGCGACGACCGTGCCGTAAGCGTGCACGTGGAACGCCGGCATGATTCCCGCCAGCACGCCGCAGAACAGGAACGGCCGGCCTTTCGATCCACCGCGCACAGCAAGCCACAGGACGACCAGCAGGATGAGCACGAGGCTGAAGCCGAACAACGTGGAACGTTGCGGCACGAGATATGCGAGCACCGGGTTCAGCCACTGGAAATTGAGATCGCGGTTGAGCGTGTACTCGCGCGGCAGATGCCTCAGGACGCCGAGCCCGCCGTGCTGGATGGAAGCCACCAGCTGGTAGAAGCCGAGGCCCCCGCTAAGCAGAAAGACAAAGACAGCGAGCACCGCAGCTGCCCGTCCCCCAGTAAACCTTTGGGCGGCCAGGTAGAGCACCGCGGGAAAGGCGAGTCCGAGAAGGCCGCTCGTCATCACGAGCGACGAGGTGAGGCGCGCCCCGAGCGGCACGAGGTTCGCGGCGAAGAAGTCCATCATGAACGGGTAGCCGAGGCGATGCCCCGGATCAAGTGGATACTCGGGCGGGAAGTTGTGGCCGTAGGCGAACGATCCCGCGAAGGTCAGGTGCGCCGCCCAGTCGCCCCAGATGTTCACGTAGCCCGCGAACAGGCCGTTGGGCGAGTAGACGTAGGCCTGGTGCAGGAAGTGGACAGTCCACGCGCCGCAAACCACCAGCACAGCCGCCGCCGGCCACGGATGACCAGGCGAACGCGGCGAGGCCAGCCATCGCTTCCGCCCATCAGCAAAGTCAGAACGAACTTGAATTCTGTGCGTCGCCACGGACACGACGCCCCCGAGCAGAACGACGCCAAGGGCCAGCAGGACGGTCACCACAGTGACGTTGCGGACCACGAGTGAGATCACAAAGCTCACACCGGTGAGGACTGCCGCCCCGATCACCGCGCCGAACGCGATGCGCTCCTCGATGGTCAGGGCGAGGCCGATGAGATACGTGAGGCCGTACCCGGCCGCCACGCACACCGCGAGGAACAGTGCGGGGGCTAGTTCCAACAGAAAAGCTGCGGCTGGTCAGGACGGAGATTGGTAGGGCAGTTGACGAGCCAGGTCTTGGGACCCCACGGGGGGGTGTTGGGACCAAGGAAATACGCCGGACCCGAGATGGGAAGCCCGGTCCACACCGGGTAGAAATAGAAGAAGAACACCACCGCCAGCGCGAGATGGTTGAAGACCAGCAGCAGCCGGCCGCGCGATTGGAGCTGCTCGGCGAGCTTCGTGAGCACGAAAGCGAGGGCCAGGATCATGAAGATGAGCCCGCCGAACATGTGGTACATGAAAATCACCCGGGTGATCTGAGACCACGGCAGCCACTGAGTGATGAATCCAAGCAGGATCACCGTGGCGGGGAAGCTGCGGTGCCGCACGATGAAGTACGGCAGCGACGCCACGCAAGGCAGGCTCGTCCACCAGATCCAAGGGTTGCCGAGATTCGACATGCGCGAGATGAGAGCCTCGCCGGTCCAGTGGTCGACGCCCAGGTTCGTGTACTCGGCGTAGTACAGCACGGGCCGTGCGAGGAGCGGCCACGACCACCACGGCGAGCCGTAGGGGTGCGTCGCGGTTAGATGCGCGTGGTAATCGAAAGACGCTTTCTGGTACGCGATCAGATCCGCCAGGTTCTGGAACTGGCCGCGGGCGAAGAACGGATACCACGACGCGATATAGATCGCGACGGGGATCACCACCAGCGCCACGAGCGCGATCACAAGGTAAGTGGGCCACCATGCGCCACCGGGGATCGTGGATCCCTCGCCTCTTCCCCACGACCAGAACGGAGCGTCAGGCGGGCCGATGTGGATGTCCACGTTGTGGCGGATCGCCCTGACGACCATCAGGAAGACGATGCTCGCGAACGCGGCCAGGACTATCCACTTCGAGGCAATGCCGATACCCAACA
This sequence comes from Candidatus Eiseniibacteriota bacterium, assembly GCA_035300725.1. Classification (GTDB taxonomy): domain Bacteria; phylum Chloroflexota; class Dormibacteria; order Dormibacterales; family Dormibacteraceae; genus Palsa-870. The sequence continues at coordinate 25,479 of DATGVE010000034.1, forward strand.
CCAGACCGAGCGCGACAAGCGACAAGAGCGATGACGTCTGAGTGCGGCTCTGGATATGGACGAGGTAGAGGAAGTACGCCAGCAGGATGAAGAAGATCGGGAAGATGTCGATCATCCCAATCCTTGACTGGATGAAGAACATCCCATCGAAGCAGGCAAACGTCGCCGCGGCGATCGCGAAGATTCGGTTGGACCATAAGCGTCGCGCGAACAGGTACATCATCGGGATGCAGAGCGTGCCGAAGATGCACGCGGCGATGCGCCAGCCGAAGGTGTTGAACCCAAGGTCGATGAAGGCGCCGGAGGCGCCCTGGAAAGTCGCTCGGTACCAACCGTAGCCCCACATGCCGGCGCCTATGAAGAGTTTGGCAAGCGGGGGCTCCGGGTCGAAATAGGGGCAATAGATGCTGTGCGAACTGCACCGAGTGTTCTTGAAGTCGATCTGGGCGTCGACTGGAAAGTAGATCTCGTCGAAGACCTGGCCGTTGGGAGGTGACAGCACCTTGTTCTGGTCGGGGTAGCCGCGGTTGAACGGATACGCGAGACCGCAGAGCGTGCCCGGGTCTCCCTGCGGGTTGATCGGTGTGTTCGGAACGCAGTCCGTGATCGCCGGGCCCTGGAACGGATGGACGAAAAAATCCGGCATGATCGGGCTGAAGAAACGCAGGACGAACGCGACGGCTGTCAGCACGAGCAGGGCGATCAGATCCCAGCGGTCGAAGTAGCTCCTCTCGCGTGGGGCCTCGGTTGGTTGACTCAGATCCAGCTGTTGTGCGAGAGGCCCTTTCACCGCCGCCGTTTGTGGCGCTTGCGGCCGCCCTGGTTCTGCCCCATGCGGTACGGCAAGCGCGAGCCGATCTCCCACGCGACTGCATCCGCGTCGCTCAGGGGGAGGGCGATCGTGTCTTCGAACATCATTCGCGTGCCCAGCCGCTTCTTGATCACCTCGAGCTCCTCTTCGGCCCCGCGCAGGCGAATGAACAGGGCGGGCTTGTCAATGAGCGGTTTCATCATCGGCGCGACCATCCTGCTGCGCCGATCCTGGAAGTGGAGCTTGAGCGGCTGCACCTTCACCCCGCGGATCCGGTCGTATTCGAGAAGCACGCTCGAGCGCAGGGTGGACACCTTCACCCCGCCATCCACCGCCTCCACGTAGCTCCGCCGCTTGTACAGGAGGAAAGCCCCACCCAAGAGCAGGCCGCTCGGGATGTAGAGGAGCCAGATCAGGTTGGCGCTCTTTGCGATCTGGCCCTGGTAGATGAGAAGGATGGTCATCACCAGGCCGACCGCGACCAGAAAACCCGCGAAAAAGCGCTGCTGACGCCACAGCTGGTCGGCGTAGAGGATCGGCTGCCGCAGGCGTCCAGATGGCGTCTCGGTGCTCAAGGCCATGATTATCGGGTCTTCACCGATTGGGTTTTGCCCAGCCTCGACTTCTCTCGACCGCCTCGCGCCATCGCGACTGAAGGGAATCGGCCTGATCCCTCGACATCCTCGGCTCGAACTCCCTGTCCAGCTTCCAGAGACCCTCCAGGTCGGCGTCCTTCCACAATCCGGCGCCGAGGCCGGCGAGGAAGGCAGCACCCAAGGCCGTGGTTTCCGTCTGGCGCGGCCGGCGCACGGGGATGCCGAGGAGGTCCGCCTGGAACTGGCACAGCACGTCCATCACCGCCGCCCCGCCGTCGACGCGCAGCTCGCGCAGGCTCGTCCCCACGTCGCGCTCCATCGCCTCCACCACGTCGCGGGTCTGGTAGGCCATGGATTCGACTGCCGACCTCACGAGCTGGGCACGCCCACTTCCGCGCGTGAGTCCGACGATGGTGCCCCGGGCATACGCGTCCCAGTGCGGGGCGCCGAGGCCGACGAATGCCGGCACCATGAAGACGCCACCGCTGTCCGGCACCGAGGACGCAATCGGTCCCGCCTCGCTTGCGCTCGCGATGATGCCGAGGCCGTCACGCAGCCACTGCAGCGCCGCTCCGGTGATGAAGATCGCGCCTTCGAGCGCGTAGCTGAGGCGCCCGGCCCGCCGCCACGCGACGGTCGTCAGCATGCCGCTCTTCGACGCCACGCGCTTCGCCTCGGTTTGCATGAGCACGAAAGAGCCGGTCCCATACGTGTTCTTCGCCATGCCAGCGGTTGTGCAGGCTTGTCCGAATAGGGCGGCCTGCTGGTCACCGGCGATGCCGGCGATCGGCGCGGCGATGCCTCCGAACGTGGCGGGGTCGGTGGTCGAGATCCCGCCCGACGAATCCACGACGCGGGGCAGGTTTGCCGTCGTCACCCCGAAAAGACTCGCCATCTCCTGGCTCCATTCGCCTTTGTTGATGTCGAACAACAGGGTGCGCGATGCGTTTGACGCGTCGGTGACGTGGTCGCGACCGGCGGACAGTCGCGCGACGAGCCAGCTGTCGACAGTACCCACGGCGGCGTTCGCGACCCCGTCGACGTGCTCGAGCAACCACGCGAGCTTCGTCGCCGTGAAGTAGGGATCGAGCACCAGGCCGGTGACCTCGCGAACACGCTCCTCGTGGCCCGCCTCACGAAGCGCATCGCAAACGGACGCGGTGCGGCGGTCCTGCCAGACGATCGCGGGGGCCAGCGGCTCGAGAGTTTTGCGATCCCAGGCGACGAGGGTCTCGCGCTGGTTGGTGATGCCGACAGCTCGCACGTCGCCCGGCTTGGCTCCAGCTTGATGAAGGGAGTCCTGCGCTGCGGCCTGCACGGCGGACCAGATCTCCAGCGCGTCGTGCTCGACCCAGCCGGGCTGCGGGTAGTGCTGCGTGATCTCGCGATAGCCCTTGGCGCGTACCGCTCCGTCGATCCCGACGGCCACGACGGTCGCGCCGGTGGTGCCTTCATCGAGGCTCAGCACGACGCCGCGCTCAGCCAATCGGTAGCTCTAGAACCCCCACGAACTCGGCGGCTTCGCCGTGAGTTCGCGGGGACCCCTCACGTGGTGGGCTGCCAGGTCCGGTTCAGGCTGCCGGTCGCGTAGCCCTCGAGGTCGGCCGACACGAACTTGTAGCCGGCCTTGCGCACCGCTTCGACGACGCGCTCGCGCTTCGCGACGAGCTGCAGGATCTCCGCCCCGTCGACCTCGATCCGCGCCACATCGCCGTGATGGCGCACGCGAACCTGCGAGAAGCCGAGCGCTTTGACGGCGGCCTCGGCTGCCTCGATCCTGCGCAGCGCCTCGACGGTGACCTGGGTGCCGTGCGGAATGCGTGAAGAAAGGCACGCGAACGACGGCTTGTTCCAGTTCGGCAGGCCGAGCTCGCGCGCAGCGGCGCGGATCTCGGGCTTGCCCATGCCGGCCTCGAGCAGCGGGAAGCGCACACCCCGGCGGACCGCCGAGCCGTGGCCTGGGCGGTGGTCTCCCGCGTCGTCGGCAGTCGCGCCGTACGCGAGGTGGTCCAGCCCGAGCTCGCGCTGCACCGGCTCGAGCTTGTCGAAGAGCTCCTCTTTGCAGTGAAAGCAGCGATCCGGGTTGTTGCGGGCGTAGGCGTCGAGCTCCACCTCGTCGGTGGACAGCTCGACCAGTCGGGCGCCGAGCGAGCGGGCCAGCACGCGCGCCTCCTCCTGTTCCGACTCCGGGTATGCCGGCGAGCTCGCGAGCGCGGCCACCACGCGATCGCCGAGCTCATCCATGGCGAGCTTGAGCAGCAGCGTGGAGTCGACTCCGCCGGAATAGGCGACGAGCACCGACCCGAGGTCGCGAACGATTCCACGGGCGCGGTTCAGGCTGGTGGCGTCGTAACGGTCGAGCTGGATCACGTCCAGCTGAGATTAGCTCGCCCGGGCTTCGGAGGGCTCCATCGCGGCGGTGCCGCACCAGGCTTCGTAGTCGATGAGCGAATCGACAGTCGGGTTCTCGCCGCACAGAGGGCAGGCCTTGTTCTGCCGCAGCTTGAGCTCGCGAAAGCTCATGTCCTCGCCCTCGAACAGCAGGTAGCGGCCGATCATCGGCCGGCCGATGTTCAAGAGGTACTTGATGGTCTCGAACGCCATCATGCTGCCGATGATCCCGGGCAGCACTCCAAAGACTCCCGCTTCCGCGCAGCTCTGCACGGATCCGGGAGGAGGCGGCTCCGGGAACAGGCAGCGGTAGCAGCCCGTGCCCTTGGCGGAGTCGAACACGGCGAGCCGGCCCTCGAACCGGAAGATGCTTCCATGCACGAGCGGCTTGGCCAGGAAGTGGGCGGCGTCGTTCGCCAGGTAGCGGGTGGGAAAGTTGTCCGTGCCGTCGACGATGACGTCGTACGGGGCGAAGATCCGCATCGCGGTCTCGGAGTTGAGGTGTTCGTTGATCGGGACCACCTCGACGTCCGGGTTGAGGTTGCGGAGCGTCTCGGCCGCCGATTCGACCTTGGGCCTGCCGATGTCGTCATGGCCGTGCAGCAGCTGGCGCTGGAGGTTGGAGGCGTCGACGACGTCGAAGTCGACGATGCCGATCTTCCCCACTCCGGCGGCCGCCAGGTACATGGCCGCGGGCGAGCCGAGGCCCCCGGCGCCCAGGAGCAGCACGCTCGAGCCGAGCAGCTTGCGCTGGCCGGCGCCTCCAACCTCCGGCAGGATGAGGTGACGGGCGTAGCGGGCGACTTGATCAGGGGTGAAGCCCCGGGCTGTGGACATCGTGCAAGTCAATATACCCAGGGTGCTTCGTCAGTTATTCCTATAGTGGAGGGTCGCGATGGAAACTGAATACCTAGACGAAGAGCAGGTTATCGCCCTCTACAACAAGGTCCGGACGGGCAAGCGGACCTGGCCGACCGGCATCTGGACCTCGCCGGCAGCCCTCCAGTACGCGGTCACGGTCTTCGACTACTGGATTCACAACGTCATGGGCTGGAAGGGTTGGCCCGACGCGCGCGGGAAGGTGACTCCGGCGCTGCTGGAAGAGCATCGCCTGGCCGACCTGGTCGAGAGCGTGTTCGTCCCGGAGTTTGGCGATGACTGGCTCGACTTCGAGGTCGTGCTCAACGAGAGCATGCGGCTCTCCGAAGACGAGGCGTGGAAGCCTGACGTCGCGGACCGCCAGGAGCGAGTTGAGGCCGCGTTCGAACATGCCTTCGAGCAGCTGATCGGCTCGCCGAAACAGCAGCCAAAGCTGCTTCCGACCTATCACCGCTTTCGCAACCACCTGCTGCGCATGTGGAGCGCGTTCCAGGAGGCGCAGGCAGAGCACGACAAGGCTGAGCGCGAATCGGCCGAGCGGTTCTGGGCCCAGCTGCGCCTGGTTCGCAGCACGCGGGGGCAGGCGGCCGAGGCGTGGTCGATCGTCAACGCCGAAGATGAACGACGAGGAGAGGTGACGGTGATCTGGGGCGAGCCCCACCCGTACTGCCTAGTCGTGCTCGACGACGAGATCGAGGTCGGCGGCTGGGAGCAGGTGATCTACCGCCTGGAGCAGGAGATCCTGGTCGAGGAGCCCGGCGTGGTCAGCTACGCGGTCTGGCACAAGGGTTTCGTGGGCGAGTACTACCGGTGCGCGGACTGCGGCGAGCTGCACAGCCAGTTCGACGAGGAAACCGCCGGCGAGCTGCGGCTGGACGACCTCGACCCGCCCGAAGAAAGATAGATAGTCGGGTAAGCAGCTGAGCACCGAGGCTCGCCGATTAGGGCCCCTGCGCTCGAACCGCGACTTCCAGCTTCTGTGGAGCGGCCAGGCGGTCTCCGTCCTTGGCTCGGCCCTGTCCAGCGTTGCGTACCCGCTTCTCGTCCTTTCGATGACGCATTCGCCGGCCATCGCCGGCGTGGCCCGTTTCCTGGGCACGCTGCCCTACATCCTGTTCCAGCTTCCTGCCGGCGCTGTGGTCGATCGTGTCAACCGGCGCCGCTTGATGATCGCCTGCGACATCGCCCGGATGCTCGCGCTCGCGAGCATCCCTTTGACAGCTTTTTTTGGGCGGCTGTCAGTCGCACAGATTGTCGTGGTCGCCTTCATCGAGGCAACCGGGTTCGTCATGTTCCGCCTCTCCGAGACGTCCGCGGTTCGCATCGTGGTGATACCGGACCAGCATTCGACGGCGCTGGCTCAGAACGAGGCACGAGTCAGGCTGGCCAACTTGCTTGGCACGCCGATGGGTGGCTTCCTCTTTGACCTCGGCCGCACACTACCGTTCCTTGCCGACGCCGTGACGTATTTGATCTCACTCGTCACGCTCGTTCTGATCCGCGCGCCGTTCGAGGAGGCGAGGACAGCTGAACGGCGCCACGTGCTGGTCGAGATCCGGGAGGGCTTCACGTGGCTGTTGGGCCAGCCCTACATCCTCGTCACCAACCTGGTCGCATCAGTGAGCAACGCGATCTTTCAGATCATCGTCCTGGTGGTAATCGTTGCGGAACAGCACCGCGGGGCATCCGGGTCATTCATCGGACTGACTCGGGCGGGTTTGGGATTTGGCGGGCTGCTAGGTTCTGTCACCGGCGGGTGGCTGGCCCGGCGGGTGCGCCCGAACACGATCGTGCTGATCACGATCTGGCTGTGGGCTGCGTTCACCCCACTGGTCGGTTTGATCGGGAACGCCTTCCTGCTGTTTTGCGTCCTCGGATCCCTCTCTTTCATGGGCGCGGTCTGGAACATCGCCGGCGGAACGATCTACTTCAAGCTGATCCCCGACCGCCTGATCGGCCGTGTCTCGAGCGTGGCCTCGATGACGGCCTTCGGGGCCCTACCGCTGGGCGCTCTGGCGGCCGGACTGCTGGTCCAGGCATTCGGCCCCGCAACCGCGGGACTTGTGGCGGGCGCCGGCATGCTCTTGCTGGCGGTCATCACCACCGCGGTGCCCAGTGTCCGCAAAGGTCCCGTTAGTCCACCGTCAGCGTGAAGTTCTTTCCTTCCCATCCCGTCATGTAGTGCGCGGTCCAGGAGAACTGCGAGCCGGGCGCGAGCTTATTGCATGGAATCTCTGCGATCCACACCCCCAGCGTCGTGTCGGTGGCCTCGACCTCGGCGAACGTCTCCCAGTTGTCGAACGTGTAGTGCACCGCTCCCGGACGCGGAAGCTGCACGCGCAGGCGCCGGCCTGCGACAAGACGCCCGATCTGATGCTTGTGCGACCAGACGAATGCGGGCTCCTGCACGGGACCCTCGGTGTAGCGGCGCCGCGCCGGCATCACGATGTCGGGGAATCCCGCGAGGGCGACGGTGACGAGGAGCTCGAGATACTCGGCATGCGCCCATCCAAGCGGAGTCGCCGAACCGGTTGGACGGCCGAGGAAGAGCCCACGCTGCGGGATGTCAGGCGCGTCCCAAACCTGTTCGGGAAACATCAGACCCTGGCCGGCGAAACCCTCCAATGTGCGCACCAGCTCGGCGGCGGGAAGCCCCATCGAGAAGAAGTGGCGCGCGCGCTCGCCGGTCAGCACCGGCCAGGGCCGTCCGCGCCCGCTGCCGTCCCAAGGCGATCCATCTTCGTGCTCGCCGTAACGGTCGCCGACGTAGCGCCGCCAGCTGGGTCCCGCCGGAAGGCTCACCTTTAATGACGTGTCGACTGCGTTGAGGCTGCGGAGGATCTTCTCGTCTTTCGGCCTGCGCAGCCCGTAGCGCACCAGCTCGAGGAACTCGGGAGCGGTGGCGCCTTCGGTCGGACGGCGGTCGGGATCGCCAGAGAGGCGCACGTACAGGCCGGCGTCAGTCGTGCACCACGTCTCGACGCGGTCATTCCAGTAGTCGGCGACAGCGCGGAGATGGCTGGCGGCGACGTGCTCGCCGGCTTCATGCGCGAATTCAGCGGAGACGATGAGGGCGGCGATGCAGGCGGCGAGCGTCGAGGGCGACAATCCCCCGAGGTCCTCCCACCGATCGAGCTGCGTGAGCGGTCCCTCGCGGATGATGAACTGAGCGGCGGGCCGGACCATGACAGGGTAGGGATCGTGGTCGAGACAGTTGGCCACGCCGAGGCGCCACGCGAGAAGGATCGGCAGCGCCACCTGATCGAGCTCGGTCGCGGTCCAATGCGGCGTGCCATCGAGAAACCAGTTCTGATACCAACCGCCGTCCGGTCGCTGGCGCGCCTGCAGATGGCGGAACGCGCGCAGCGCGGCGGCGCTGTCACCCGCGTCGAGCAGAGCGGTCGCGATGCGACAGAGATCGCGCGGCCAGACCAGGTGATAGACGTGATTTCCGTCGTGACTGGTCTCGCCCCAGGGCGCGCATGGAGCCGCGACAAACGCACCGGCGTGCGACTTGTCTTCGAGGCAGCGCAGAACGCTCAGCGATGCCCGCGCGAGATTTCCTTCGTCGCCGCTGACCATCGCCAGCGCCTTGGGCATGTCGGGCTGCGACCGCCACGCACGTTCGAATGCCTGGCGGATGTTGTTGGCGCCCTTCTGCAACGCCTGCCGCGCGACCTCCTCGGCGTCGGCTCGCGTGTGGGCAAAGCCGATGGCCAGCTGAAATGAGCCGGCCCGAATCCCGATCTCCGCGCCCACCGAAACGTTGCCCGGGCCCGCGCGGTCGTAAGCATTGGTCAGGCGGCCGTCGCCGTCGCTCAGGTCGACATGCACATCGGAGCTGCGGAAGTAGCCCGCCGACGCGCGACTGAAGGGACCGACGATGCAGATCCATACGTCCTGCTGGCGGATCACAAGAGCCGGCGGATGCGTGTCGAGGACCTGGCCGTAGTTGCCCTCGGTCCCGGGCTGCCAGTGCGCGGTTGCCTGCATGTACAGGCGCACATCAGGAAGCTCGGGCGTGAAGGTGACCGCCATGAGAAGTGCGTTCTCCTCGGGGTCGGAGAAGATCTCCTTGGTCAGTCGATATTCGTGATGGGTGGTGTCGATCGTGAAGCCGGGAACGCCGGGGCTGATCCAGCTGATGCGGTGCTGCCCGTCACCTGCATCGTCAACGGGTGGCGAGCCGCCCGCGGAAGCTAGAAAGCGGAGCTCGTGCAGTGCAACCCGGTCGAGGAACGGAAAGAAGACCTCGCTGAGCGACCCGTCGGCGATCGTGTACCAGAGCTTGCTCTTCGAACCGGGCGCCGCTCCAAACGCCATCTTGCGGCCGGGACCCCACATGGGGGGCGCGCCTGGTCCGCCTGGAGCCTCCATCGGGTGCTAAGTATGGAGAGCAGTCCCGACCGATAGAATCGAACGACATCGCGTTGGCCCCCCGGGGAGATGGCTGAGTGGTCGAAAGCGCGTGCCTGCTAAGTGCGTAGGGGGTGTAAAGCCCCCTCGAGGGTTCGAATCCCTCTCTCCCCGCCA
>DATGVE010000035.1:0-43148 GCA_035300725.1 Candidatus Eiseniibacteriota bacterium
ACCAGCTGCCACCACTGCCTCGGTCCTGCTCGCGCCGGCCCTGATGGACTCCCAAAACCGACGCTTCTCTTCACGTTTCGGCAAACGCATGCAACGCCTCCTAACTGGATGGCTGTTGCAACGACTCCCTGAACTCAAGGGGGTTCATACGCCCCGTTGGCGCCAACGATGCGGAATTCTGTACGGACTAGGCAAACAAAAAGGGGCAGCTGGTGCTGCCCCTAAGTGTCGGCGTCAGAACGAGCTAGGTGCGCGCGCCCATTTTGGGCATGGTGCCCTGCATCCATAGCGCGGGCTTGTTCGGGTAAAGAACGAGGAGGAGTACCGCGACGATGACTGCGATGACGAAAGCGATGATGTCGAAGTGTCCGACCGAGATGCTCAGAAAGACCTGATAAACGACCATCAGAACCGCATACAGGATCAGGGCGCGGACCCAGCTCACGTTAGCGATCGGGTCAAAGCCCGCGATCATCAAACCCGCGCCGAAGGCCACCCCCGCCACTGGGGCCGCAACGCCAAACGTGGAGTCGAAATTGAAGATGGTGCTACCGATGAAAGTCACGCCTGAGCCCGCCACGATCAGCAAGCCCATGACCCACATCACAAGCTTCAACGCCAAGGGGTTCCACTTTGCCACTAGTTGACTTCCTCCATTTGACCGCGGCTAATTGCGAATTTGGGATGAGAGGCGGTCTTTTCAGTGCAACTTGTACTCGAATTGCACGTATTTAGCAACTAATTGTCAGGCGAATACTTGCGCACCCCCCCGCCACACCAGGCGCGGCTTGAGCCCGTAGGCCCAGGCAAAGGCTCCCTCGTGGTCGGCTTCCCAGAGGACCAGGTCGGCCAGCTTGGTGGCTGCGATGACGCCCCGATCTGATCGGGAAATCGAGTGGGCGCCCCCTACGGTCGCAGCCAGGAGTGCCCGCTCGGCGGACATCTTGAACACCCCGACCGCCAGCGCGATGACAAGGCTCATGCTCGTGGTGCCGCTGGTCCCCGGGTTGTGATCGGTGCCCAACGCGATCACGGCTCCCGCCTCGGACAGCTCCTTGACGGGCGGGAGCTTGCCGATTGAGAGGGCCGTGACGGGCGCCAGCGTGGCGACCACCCCAGCCCGCGCCAGCGCCACCGCATCGCCCCTGTTCGCCCGTAGAAGGTGGTCGGCTGACACGGCGTGGAGCTCCGCCGCCAGGCGCGCTCCACCGGTGCGAGCGAGCTCGTCGGCGTGGATCCGCGGGATCAGCTTCGCCTCGATCCCGGCCTTCAGGATGCGGCGGGATTGGGCGACGCTGAAGTACCCCTGGTCGCAGAAGACGTCGCAGAACCGCGCCCCCGCGACGTGGGCGTCGCTGCACCACGCGGCAACCTCTTTGGTGTAGGCGCCGAACCTCGACCAGCGGTCGGGAGGAAGCGCATGTGCCGCCAGGAAAGTCACCTCGATCCGAGGGAGGTCCTTGCGATCGCCGAGGCGCGCGAGCATCCGCGTGGTCTCGAGCTCGCCCTCGCGGTTGAGGTGGTAGCCGGTCTTCGCTTCGACGGTGGTCGCGCCGCCTTCGAGCCACATCCAGAGCCGTCGGGCGGTGGACAGCTCCAGCTCGCTGATCGGTTCGTCTCGAGTTGCGAAAACCGTCGCGCGGATGCCGCCTCCCGCCTTGGCCACGTCCGCGTAGCTGGCGCCCGCGGTGCGCTTCGCGAGCTCGGCCATGCGGTTGCCCGCATACGCGGGGTGAGTGTGCGCGTCGATGAGGCCCGCCGTGACCAGGCCGCCGGCGCAGTCGTCGTCCTCGCTGACGGACTCCATCAGCTCGTGCGGCTCGTGTCCATGCGGGCCGCACCACGCGATTTTGTCGCCGTCGCAGATGACCGCCGCGTTTTCGATCACGCCGATCGAGGTCCCGGTGAACAGCCTGCCGATGTTCCGGAGACGTCTCACAGGATTTGCGCCCTGCGCGCGCCCGGCGGTTTGGCGAGCACGGTTTTGCCCCCGACGACAACGTTCGTCACGTCGCTCGCCGAGTACCCATAGATAAGGTATGCGGGATCGAGACGTCGCCGAGCCGTGTGATGCGGCTGGTCGAGCGTGATGAAGTCGGCAAGCATCCCCGGTTTCAACTCTCCCGCCTCCCACCCGAGGGCGCCCATCCCGTTGACCGTGGCCGCGCCGAGCAACTCGTCAGGTTGGTGCAGGACTCGGTGCCCCGTGGCTCGGCGCTGATCCAGCTCGAGTGCGCGCGCCTCTTCGAGAACGTCGATCACTGCATTGGAGTCGCTGCCGACCGCAAGCCGGCAGCCCGCGTCGGCCAAGGCGCGCAGCGGTCCGACACGATCGCCGAGGTCACGTTCGGTTGTCGAGCAGGCGCACACAGTCACCTTGTGTGCGCCGAGCAGCGCGATGTCGCGCTCCTCGACATGGATCGCGTGCACCGCTGTCAGGTCCGGGCCCAGAATCCCCTCGCGCTCCAGCAGCTCAGCCGGCGTGCAGCCCTCTTCATTTCTGCATTCCTCAAACTCGGCCGGCTGTTCCGCGAGATGAATGTGCAGCGGGGCATTGCGCTTGCGGGCCCACGCCGCAACCGTGCGCATAGAGGCCGGATCGACTGCGCGAACGCTGTGGATGGCCGCGCCGATTCGCACACCGTCTTGTTCCTTCAGCCGGTCGACCCGCGCAGCCCAGCGATCGGCGTCGCCGTCTGAGAAGGACCGCTGAGGTTCTTCGAGAGGTTTGCCGCCAAATCCCCCGCGCAAGTAGCACGCGTCGAGCAGCGTGATCCGGATTCCGACGTCGCCGGCCGCCTGGATCAACGCCTCTCCGAGCTCGTTGCCGTGGCGGTGCAGATAGTGGAACTCTCCTACCGCCGTGATCCCCGCCTCGAGCATCTCCTGGAAGACCATCCGCGAGTACCTGTGGTAGTCGGCCGGCACCCAGTTGGTGCGCCGGTACATCTCGGTCCGCCACGCCCAGAAATCGCCCGCGCCCGATTCGACGGCTCCGCGCAGCATGTGCTGGAACGCATGGCTGTGAACGTTGGCGAGGCCTGGGATCGTCCACCCGGTGAGGGAGTTGACTCCTGGCCGGGTCGGGACGCCCTCGGTGACAGACTTGATCCGGCCTTTATCGACCTCGATCAGGACGTCTTGCGCGGGATAGCCGAGCCACGCCTGCTCGGCGTGCCACATCCCATTTCCGTTCAATTGTTTTGCATCGGGATTCTCACTCCCCGCTCTCGCGCCACGTCGATGGCGCGCTCGTAGCCAGCGTCAGCGTGCCTCATGACGCCGGTGCCCGGGTCATTCGTGAGGACTCGTTCGAGCTTGCGCGCGGCATCATCCGATCCATCGGCAACGACCACCATGCCCGCGTGGATCGACCTGCCGATGCCGACCCCGCCGCCGTGATGCACGCTGACCCACGAAGCGCCGCTGGAGGTGTTGAGCAGTGCGTTGAGGATCGGCCAGTCCGCGATCGCGTCCGAGCCGTCGAGCATCGCCTCTGTCTCGCGGTAGGGTGACGCCACAGACCCGGAGTCGAGGTGGTCGCGGCCGATCACGATCGGCGCCTTGACAGCACCGGTTCGGACGAGCTCGTTGAAGCGCCGGCCCGCACGGGCGCGCTCGCCATAGCCGAGCCAGCAGATCCGGGCCGGCAGGCCCTGGTACTTCACGTGCTCCTGGGCTGCTTTGATCCACCGGACCAGGGCGGTGTCGTCGGCAAACTCTTCGAGCACGGCGCGGTCGGTCGCCGCGATGTCGGCGGGGTCGCCGGAGAGTGCCACCCACCGGAAAGGCCCCTTGCCCTCGCAGAAGAGAGGACGGATGTAGGCGGGAACAAACCCCGGAAAGTCGAAGGCCCGATTGCTCCCACCAAGCAACGCCTCGGCGCGCAGGCTGTTGCCGTAGTCGAACACCTCCGCGCCGCGGTCGAGAAACTCGACCATCGCGTCGACGTGGCGGGCCATGCTTTCGCGCGCGCGCTTGATGTATGCGACGGGATCGTCCAGCCGCAGCTCCTGGGCGTCCTCGGGTGACAGACCGCTCGGGATATAGCTCAATGGGTCGTGTGCCGGCGTCTGGTCGGTGACGATGTCGACCGCAAACCCCCGAGCGACGAGTGCAGGCACAACGTCGGCCGCGTTGCCGTGCAAGCCAATGCTCAGCGCGCGCCTGGCACGCTTTGATTGGGCGGCGAGCTTCAGCGCGTGGTCGAGGTCGTCGGCGCGGACGTCGAGGTAACCGTGCAGCAGCCGGCGCTCGATGCGCTCGGGGTCGGCCTCGACGCACAGCGCAACCCCGCCGTTCAGCGTGATCGCCAGCGGCTGCGCTCCGCCCATCCCTCCGAGGCCCGCGGTCAGCGTGATGGTGCCCGCGAGAGTGCCCTCGAACCGCTTTCGCGCGATCGCGGCGAACGTCTCGTACGTGCCCTGGAGGATGCCCTGCGTCCCGATGTAGATCCAGGAGCCGGCCGTCATCTGCCCGTACATCGTCAGCCCGAGAGCTTCCAGGCGCCGGAACTCGTCCCACGTCGCCCACTCCGGCACGAGCATCGAGTTCGAGATCAGCACGCGCGGCGCCCATTCGTGGGTGTCGAAAACGCCGACCGGCTTGCCCGACTGCACGAGAAGGGTCTGGTCGCCTTTGAGCCTGCGCAGCTCGCGCACTATCGCGTCGTAGGCTTCCCAGGAGCGGGCCGCGCGCCCGGTCCCGCCATAGACGACCAGATCCTCTGGGCGTTCGGCGACCTCGGGGTCGAGGTTGTTCATCAGCATCCGCATCGCCGCCTCCTGCGGCCAGCCGAGACACGAGATCTCGCCACCGCGGGGCGCCCTGATGGTTCGCGTCACTGCAAGCGGCCGGTCACGGATTCGGCCGCCTCGAGGATCGCGCCTGTGCGGATCAACTCCTCCGCCGCCGCCAGCTCAGGGGCGAGAAAGCGGTCCGGACCGGTTCCCGGCACGTGCTTGCGCAGCACGTCCCTGACGGCCGCAGTCGCGGGCGCGGCCTTGAGCGGACGCCGAAGGTCCTGCGCGCGGGCCGCCGAGAGGAGTTCGACGGCGAGGATGTGCCTGACGTTGTCGAGCACGGTACGCAGCTTGAGCGCCGCGCCCCAGCCCATCGAGACGTGGTCCTCCTGCATGCCCGAGGTCGGAATCGAGTCCACGCTCGCGGGCGCCGCGAGCCGCCGGTTCTCCGCGACCAGGGCCGCCGCCGTGTACTGCGCCACCATGAGGCCCGAGTTGACGCCCGGCTCCTCGGCCAGGAAGGGCGGCAGCCCTTCGGAGCGATGTGGATCGAGGAGGCGATCGACGCGGCGCTCGGCGATGGCGCCGACCTCGGCGGCGGCAATGGCCATGAAGTCCGCCGCAAACGCAAGAGGCTCGCCGTGGAAGTTGCCTGTCGACTCGACCTCGCCGGTTTCCAGCACGACAGGGTTGTCGACGGCGGACGAGAGCTCAACAGCCGCGACACGGCGTGCAAAGTCGAGTGTGTCCCGCGCCGCGCCCGCGACCTGGGGGCTGCAGCGGACGGAGTACGAATCCTGCACCGCGTGGTGCGAGTGGCGGTGCGAGGCGACGATGCCCGATCCCCGCAGCATCTTGACAAGATTCGCGGCGCTCGCGACCTGTCCGGGATGCGGTCGGATTTCGTGCAGCCGCGCCTGGAAGGGACGGTCAGTCCCCAGCAACGCCTCGGCCGACATGGCCGCGGTTACGTCAGCCGTCTTGAAGCACACCTCGGCGTCGGCACAGGCCAGGGCCAGCATGCCGAGCATCCCATCTGTGCCGTTGATGAGGGCGAGACCCTCTTTGGTCTCGAGCTTCAGTGGCTTCAGACGCGCAGCCTTCAGCGCCGCCAGCGCCGGCTTGACAGCCCCCTCGCCGTCGACGACCTCGCCCTCGCCGACAAGTGCTAGCCCGATATGGGCGAGCGGGGCGAGATCGCCGCTGCAGCCGACCGAGCCGTAGCGCGGAACGACGGGTGTGATCTCGGCGTTCAGCATCGCGAGCAGGGCCTCGGCCACTATCGGCCTGACGCCCGACAGGCCCATGGCAAGAGTTCGCGCGCGCAGCAGCATCGTGGCACGAACCACCTCGTTATCGACAGGCGGGCCCATCCCCGCGGCATGAGAACGGATGAGGGACAGCTGCAGCTCCGGCTGCCGGAGCGGAGCGACGCGGGTTCCGGCCAGCGCGCCAAAGCCGGTGGAGACGCCGTAAACGGGCTCCCGCGACGAGGCCGCCCGCTCGACCCGGGTCCGGCTGCGCTCCATCCTGGTCCGCGCCGCCGCGGCCAGGGCGACCTTCTCGCCGTGGCGGGCCACCTCCACGACCTGGCTCTCGGTCAGCCCGGCGCCACGCAGAGTGACCGGCACCGAATAACCCTAACCGATGTTTTTGAGGGCTTCGCGCCGGCTCAGTCCGCTCAGCTGCGCCTCGTGGTCGCGCACGTACCGCGTGACTTCAAGCGGATTCGTCCACGCGTACTGGCGCAGCGCCCAGCCGATGGCCTTGCGGATGAAGAAGTCGCGATCCGGCAGGTTCGGCTCGATGTTGGTGTAGAGCAGCTCGAGGTCGGTGTCGCGCTTGAATGAGAGCTGGCAGATGATCGAAACGCGCCTCTTCCACAGGTTGGCGTCCGTGCTCCACGCGCGCATCACCGGCCGGATCTTCTTCGGATGCGCGCGCAGCAGCTCTCCAACCACCTGCGCGATCGCGTCGACGTAGTCCCACCACGCGCCACTCACGATCATCTCCTCGAGCATCGGCATGAGCTCAGGCGACCAGCACTTGCGGTGCCGCTTCAGCGAGACCAGCCTGATCGCCACGTAGCGCTCTTCGCGAAAGCGAGCGCCGCGCCACAGCTGGAGGATCGCGCCCTGCCATTCCTCGCATGACGCAAATGGATTCTCTGCGAAGACCTTCCTGCACACGGCATCCACCTGCGGAGAAGTGACGCCGTAGTACGGCATGGCGGATTTCATGTACGACTGCATCCCGGCGGCTCGGCGTGGATCCGCGACAGCGGCCAGTTGCGCACGCAGATGCCTGGTGAACCGGGACTCGCCTTTTGCACGCACCAGCCTAGCCAATCTCCTTCGGCGCTTCGGCGGATAGGGTTACTGGATGCGCTGGTTCACACGCCGCTGGCATGGCGGCCCCATGTCTGAGGCGCGCGTCGATAGCGTCAGGGACGACTACGCCCGGCATATCGCTGAACTTCGCGCTCATCTTCCAAAGCCGCTTTCGGTTTTCGTTCGCGAGAAAGACTATGTGTCGATGCACGACGGGCACTTTATTTCCGTTCAAGCACCGGCGACCGTTTCGCGTCGGCTTATCTTCGACATAGCGTGCTGGGATATGGCTCGTGGCACCCTGGCCGACAACCGGTGGTCTTATCCGGACCTCCACGTTCGAATCGTTTACGACGGCGCGGAGCTATTGACGCCGAAGACGCTGGAAACGCTCGAGCGCCGAACCCGAAACGCCAAGACGGTAATCCTGTATGACGAGTTCGATCGCGCACCGCATGGAAAAGCATTTGAGCATCGGATGTTGCTCTGGCCACCAGAAGCCGGCTTCGTTGCCGTCCGCTTCTCTCAGGCGAACGTGTCTGTGGTCCGCTTTGAAGGCGCCAAGGCCACCATACTGCGAAGCGCACCGCTGGCGTCACACGTGCGGAATGTGCCCGGGTGAAAGGCACGTGTGACGTCACACGTGCGGAATCCGAGCTCGTCAGGGTGCTGGAATGTAGCGGGCGCCCTCAAAGGAGCCGTCCTTGACGTCCACCACCCACATCGCGCCCTTGTCGTACCCTCCCTCCCCGGGTTTCACGATCTTCCTTTTGACTAGCTCGTCCACGAGCTCCCACATGATGTCGCCGTGGGTGCAGAGCACCGCACGTTTCAGCTTGGGGTCGCCAATGAACTGCATGGCGCCCGCCAGGCCTTTGCCTTCGCCGAGCGCCGGCGTCTGCTTCAGCGGCAGCTTGCGCGCCTTCGCGAGCGGCTGGACGGTCTGCACGCAGCGAAGAAACGGGCTGGAGTAGATAGCGGCGATCGGGAATGGCTCGAGGATCGAGACCAGCGCGTCCGCTTGGTTTTGTCCTTTCTTGGTCAGCGGCCGGAGGCGATCGTCTCCCGACCAGTGGCTCCTGCTGCCGGACTTCGCGTGCCGCACCACGTAAAACGTCCCCACTTACGAATCAGGGCATCCACTGTCGCAGCTGCTTTCGATCCAGTGACTTCCACACCTTCGGCCATTTCGCTCGCGCATCTTCGGCGGCGACGTGCTCCATGGCGATGAGCTCCCCGGCGACGAATGCGCGCCGGCCGCTGATCCGCGCCGCGCGAAGCCACGCCTGCGCCGTCACGCTGTCCTGATGCTCGCCGAGGATCGTCTGCAGCTTGGCGGCGGCGCGTGCAAACGCCAACGCGGCGCTGCCCACTACCGGAGCCACCGCCTCCGCGGCGTAGCGCGCGCGCTTGGCGAGGATGCGGATCCGATGGAGCTCGGGGTCGGTCGGGGGATCCGGCAGCTGCCGCACGGCTGAGCGCAGCCGCCGCCAAGGGCCCGCCGCGAGCGGCGGAAGCACCTTCAACGCGGGCTCGTCTGCGTCGGGCAGCGTCGCCGGCGCATGGGCCCCGACCACAAGCCGCTCGAGGAGGTCGACGTAACGCACCGAGCCGAGCTCGGTCAGCAGCTTCTTGCGGAGCGACTCGATCTCGACCTCGAGGATTTTCAGAAGAGAGCCGGCCGACCTCTGGTCGCTCGCCGGAAGGCCCTTGGCGCGTTCACGCAGTCGCTCGAGCAAGACCTCGCGATCGCGCACCGCTCCGAGGCCCATGGCCAGCCATCCAAGCTCCGAACGCAACGGCTCCGTCCACTCAGGGTCCAGGAGCGGCCCGAACGTCCGGAGGTGCGAGCGGAGCTTGCGCGTCGCCACGCGAGCTTGATGGACTGCCTCGGGGTCGGTGCTCGTGCGCACGAGCGGGTCTTGCCGGAGCAGCCACGCGATGCTTTCGGCGAGCACGTACCTGATCACGTCCTTGGCGGGCGAGTCGGGTTTGACGGCCTCCGACGAAACCTCCGGAGGCTCCATGGCCCGCGGCCCGAGTGCACGGATGTGCTTCGGAGTCGGGTCGGGCGCTCCCGCGCCGGCTCCTCGCAGGCGCGACACCAGCGGTTCGACGATGCCGTTGGCGCCGTTCTCCTGCCCCATCACCTCGACTTCGATCTCCCTGAAACGGGCCGCCACACGGCGGCCGTCCCTCACCGAAACCTCATCGTCCACGACCTCGGCGACCCTCGCGCCCGCTCCATCGACCAGACGGACGCGCCGGCGAACCGTCGACAGGCGAGCTACGGGCACAAGCTCGGCTTTGCGCACGTACGCGCGCACGATATCCACCGCCCCCTCCGGCGGTTTCTTCGCACTTCCCTGAAACGTGAGCTCGTCTCGCTCCAGCAGCTGGCCGGGTACGCCTGGAGCCGGTTTAGGCGGAAGCTTCAACGTCCAGCCCTCGCCACGCCGATAGCGAAGCGAAACACCCCAGCGCGCGAGGCGCAGGTCGGCGGTGTCGTAGTAAACGGTCTCCAGGCGGACGGCCTCGGGAGGCCCCACCGCAACGCCTTCGACAACCCCGGCGAGATCGGGCAGGTGGAACGCGGGTCCCGCCCCGAGCTTCACCTCGCGCTCAAGCATTAGCTATGCGGTGAACCACTCCATTGCCGCGTGCGGCCTCTAGCGCCAGCTCCTGGAAGCGCTTGTGCGAGTTGAGTCCACGAGTCGTGGGCACGCGCTGCCAGACGCCGTCCGGGCAGAGCTGCCAGGCCAGCACGTCGTCGGCCAGCAATGTGTCGAGGATCTCCGACAGACGAACGCGCAGCTTGGCATCGCTGACCGGGACCACGGCTTCGACGCGGCGATCCAGGTTGCGCTGCATGAGGTCGGACGACCCAAGGAAGTACTCCGCGTCGGCTCCTTCGCCGAACGCGAAGATCCGCGAATGCTCGAGGAAGCGGCCGACGATCGAACGGACCCTGATCCGCTCCGACATGCCGGGCACACCCGGACGCAGCGCGCACATGCTGCGCACGATCAGGTCGATCTCCGCGCCCGCCTGCGAGGCCGAATACAGCGCTTCGATGATTTCCGGATCGATCAGGTTGTTGACCTTGATGATGATCCGGCCGCCTGGCTTGGCTTCACGCTCGATCAGCTGTGTGATGCCGGCGCGCAAGCTGGTCGGCGCGACCATGAGCTTGCGGTAGCGGTGTTGGCGGCTGTATCCGGTCAGCAGGTTGAACAGCTCAGTGATGTCGGCGCCTAGATCCGCATCCGCGGACAAAAGACTGACGTCCTCGTATGCGTGTGCTGTGGTGGGGTTGTAGTTGCCCGTGCCGACGTGCAGGTAGTGCTGGATGTGCTTGCCCTCGCGCCTGACGACCAGCGTGACCTTGGCGTGGGTCTTCAAGCCGAGCAATCCATAGACCACGTGCACGTTGGCCTCTTCGAGAGCTCTTGCCCAACCGATGTTGGCCTGTTCATCGCCTCGAGCTTTCAGCTCGACGAGCGCCACGACCTGCTTGCCTCTTTCAGCGGCGCGAATCAGGGCCCTCACCATCGGGCTCGCCGGCCGGGGATTGCTGTTGGCCGTGGGCGCGGTATAGCCCGACGTCCGGTACAGCGTCTGCTTGATGGCGAGGACGTCGGGGTCGCTCGCGGCGTGGTCGATGAAGGCCTCGACCGACGTGGCGAATGAGTCGTACGGATGGTGCGCGAGGACATCGCCCGCCCGCAGCACCTCGAACAGGTCAGGTACTTCCGCGCCGAGCCCGCGCAGGCGAGGCTGCGTGGTCGGCGTCCATGGCTCCTCCCTGAGGTCGGGACGGTCGAGCTGGGCCAGCGCCTGAAGGCTGCCGAGGTCGAGCAGCCCGTCGGACTTGTAGACGTCCGCCGGCTGAAGCTCGAGCTCGCGGGTCAGCAGCTCGAGGACTTCCGGCGACATGCCCGGGTCGACCTCGAGGCGCACCACTCGCGCGTGGCGGCGGCGGCGGCGAAGCTCGGTCTGGATCGCGGCGAGGAGGTCTTCGGCTTCGCTGTCGACGTCGTCGAGATCACCGTCTCTCGTCACGCGGAAGGGATGGTGGGCGACCACCTCCATGCCTGGGAACAGGGCTTGCAGGTGAAGCGCGATGACGTCCTCGAGCGGGATGTAGCGCTGACCTTCGACCAGCGGGATGAAGCGCGGGAGGACGGGCGGCACCTTGACTCGCGCGAAATGCTGCTGCTGGCGCTGTGGGTCGCGGACCAAAACCGCCAGGTTCAGCGAGAGATGCGAGATGTACGGGAAGGGATGGCCGGGATCGACGGCCAGAGGCGTCAGCACAGGAAAGATCTGCTGCCGGAAAACCGAGTGCAGGTGGCTCAGCTCGCGCTTGGTGACCTCGTTGGCGCGGACCAGGGTGATCCCGGACTCGGCGAGGGCCGGCGCGATCTCGCGATTGAACAGGGCGACCTGGCGCTCGACGAGCGACTCGACCCGAGCCCGTATTGCTTTCAGCTGGTCGAGCGGCGACATGCCGTCCGGCGAGGCGACGGCGACCGCGGCCAGAACCTGCTCTTTGAGCCCGGCCACCCGAACCTGGAAGAAGTCGTCCAGGTTCTGGCTGAAGATGGCCAGGA
This sequence comes from Candidatus Eiseniibacteriota bacterium, assembly GCA_035300725.1. GTDB lineage: Bacteria > Chloroflexota > Dormibacteria > Dormibacterales > Dormibacteraceae > Palsa-870. The sequence continues at coordinate 11,686 of DATGVE010000035.1, forward strand.
ACTGGACCCTCTCGAGCACCGGGAGGTGGGCGTCCTCGGCCATGGCGAGCACCCGTTCGTCGAAATCGAGCCTGGAAAGCTCCCGATTTACATACCGGGGGGCTTCGGCCAGGGGGGTCGTAGGCACGGTCGATTCCGGTTCAACATGAGTCCCCACCGCCACAGATGGAAGAGTACCGCCTGCCGCCCGAAGGTAAGGTTAGAGGTTGGTTAAACTCCCTTCCTTTCTGGCGACAAGACGCAGTTCTCGTATCGGTTACCTACCTTGCATAGCCTGGCTACACGGCCAGCCCCGGCGAGACGTCCAGCCAGGCGTCGGAGTTCGGCGGAACGGTGAGGCGCCACCTGGAGAAGCGTGCGGGCCGGCGGCGCCGGCCCGCTACAAGCGCTTCAGGCGGAGAGAGCCGCGACGACGTTGGAGAAGACGTTCTGGATCTGGTTCCCCATGGTCAAAAGAATCACGATAACGACGATCGAAACGAGAACCAGGATGAGTGCGTACTCCACCATCCCCTGCCCGCTCTGACGAACCTCAAAACTGTGCCTGGTCGGCAATTGAACCTCCTTTCCCGCGACGCCGAGCGCTGATATCCATGTCGAGTACAACGCTGTGGCCACCTTATCTTAGGTTGTCAAAGATCAACGAATTGTAATTTCTGGCATCTCGCGTCAACCGAGAAGACCCGCGAGAATCTTGTTGGCGATGGAAGCTGTAATCGAGACACACGGCCTGAGACGCGTTTTCAAGACTCGAAAGCGAGTCGTCGAGGCGGTCGTGGGCGTCGACCTGACCGTACGCTCCGGCGAAATCTTCGGGTTCCTGGGTCCCAACGGCGCCGGCAAGACGACGACGCTGCGAATGCTTGCCACCCTGATGCCGGCCAACGGCGGGTCGGCCAGCGTCGCCGGCTTCGACCTGAGCACGCAGCCCGATCGGATCCGGGATCGAATCGGCTACGTCGGCCAGGCCGGCGGCGCGGACCGCGAGATCACCGGGCGCCGCGAGCTCGTCTTTCAGGGCCGGCTCTACGGCATGTCTCGCCAGCAGGCCGAGAAAAGGGCGGCGAAGCTGATCGCGATGCTCGAGCTGGAGTCGTGCGCGGACCGTAAAGGCAGCACCTACTCGGGCGGCCAGAAGCGCCGGCTGGACATAGGGCTCGGTCTCGTCCACGACCCGCAGCTCCTATTCCTCGACGAGCCGACCACCGGCCTCGACCCTCAGAGCCGCGCGCGAGTCTGGGACGAGGTGAGGCGCATGCACGATCGGGGCACGACTGTCTTCCTCACGACCCACTACCTCGATGAGGCGGATGCGCTGTGCGACCGGATCGCGATCATCGATTACGGAAAGATCGTCGCCGAGGGCACACCGGAGGAATTGAAGCGCGAAGTCGCCGGCGATGTGGTCACGCTCACCGTGGCCGGCGACCAGCAGCGAGCGCTGGACCTGCTGAAGGACCAGCCGTTCGTCAGAGAAGCCAAGATCGACGAGGGCTCCGTCCTTCTCTATGTGGACCGAGGCGAGGTCACGATGCCGGCCATCCTGAGGCTGCTCGACGGCGCCGGCCTGACGCTCCTGACGATCGGCCTTCACCGCCCGAGTCTCGACGACGTGTTCCTGCGCCAGACAGGGCGCTCACTCCGGGAAACGGCGGCATGAAGCTCCTCCGCGATACGTGGCTCGTGTTCGGCCGCTACTTCGGCTTGTTCATCCGCAACCCGGTCTGGGTGGCCGTCGGGGTCGTGCAGCCTCTCCTCTATCTCCTGCTCTTCGCCCCGCTGCTCGGGCCGCTGAACAAAGTTCCTGGTTTCCCCACCGGTGGCGCGTACAACGTCTTCGTGCCCGGCTTGCTCGTGCAGCTGGGCCTGTTCGGCGCGGCGGGCGTCGGGTTCAGCTTGATCGCTGAGCTGCGGGCAGGTGTCATCGAGCGGCTGCGGGTGACACCGGTGAGCCGGGTCGCCTTGCTCTTGGGCCGCGCGCTGCGCGACATCCTCTCGATCACCGTGCAGTCGCTGATCCTCATCCTGCTGGCGCTGCCTTTCGGTCTTAGTGTCCATCCCCTCGGAGTCGTTGTTGTGCTGGCCTTGATCGCGCTTATCGGCCTTTTCACCGCATCGATCAGCTACGCGGTCGCGCTTGCGATAAGGGAGGAGGGTGTTTACGCGTCCATCGTCTTCACGGCAAGCCTTCCCATCCTGCTGCTGTCAGGCGTGCTCCTGCCGCTCAGCCTGGCGCCCGCATGGCTGCGCAACATCGCGGCGATCAACCCGCTCTCGTACGCGGTCGATGCCGCCCGCGCGGTCTTTCTCGCCCACCTCACGGATCCAAGCGTGGCAAAGGGGGTGGGGATCATGCTGGTGCTGTCGATCATTGCGATCGTCATCGGCGCGCGGGCGTTCGGCCGGGCCGTCGCTTAGTCAAACCCTCCCAGGCTTTCTCTTTCGGCGTCCCACATCTCATCGAACAGCCTGTCGATCTCTTCGAGAGAGCACACCGCAGCGGTAAGCGGGTCGAGCATCAGCGCGTACTTCGCCTTCTGACGGTCCCGTTCGAGCAGCGACTGGACGACCAGCTCGTGCACTGCCATGTGTGAGCGATTCAGCGCGGCGAGCTGTTCGGGCAGCGCACCGAAGTGCACAGGCTTGATGCCATCGCGGCTGACGCGACACTCGACCTCGACGCAGCCGTCGGGCAGGTTTTCGACCCAACCCTTGTTGCGCACGTTGCCATGGATCGATGCTTCGCGACCGCACTCGATCGCCTCGATGATGGTGGACGCGTATTCGTGGCCACGCTGCGTCGGGATCGGAGTCTCGCCGCGAAGCATCGACGCGATCAGCTCGTCGTTCGCGCGACGCCAGTCGGGCCAGTTGTCGGCGTAGAAGCCGCTCTCGCCGAGGTATCCGGTCATCATGTACCTCGCGATAAGGTCCGGCCGCTTGCGGAAGTACGGGACATACTCCGAAAAGTGGCCGCTCGACTCCGTGACGAAGGCGCCGAGATGCAGCATGACCTCGAAACGAACAGGGTCGCACTCGTAGATCTCGGGAACCCTGGCGCGTTCGCGAAGCAGCGGGTACAGGTCCTTTCCATCCCGTTCGAGGGTGGTGAACCAGGCATTGTGGTTGATCCCCGCGCATCGCCACGCGAGCGCGTCGTAGGGAATATCGAGGTACGTCGCGAGCTGGCGCGACGTGCCTTGCACGCTGTGACACAACCCGACCACCTCGAGGTGCGACGAGCGAGCTGCGGCCAGCGTGAGGATCGACATCGGGTTGCTGTAGTTGAGGACTACCGAGTTTGGGGCAAGTCGCTCGATGTCGGCGACGATGTCGAGCCAGACCGGCCCGGTGCGCAGAGCTTTGAAGATGCCTCCGGGCCCGATGGTGTCGCCGATGCACTGATCGACTCCGTAGCGCCTCGGAATGTCGTAGTCAGCACGAACGTGCTTGAGGCCTGCAACCTCGATCGAGTTGATGACGTAATTGCTGCCCGCCAGTACGTCCGCGCGTTCGGTCGAGGCCTTCACCGACCAGCGCTTGCCCGACAGCTCGACGAGCCGCTCGGCGATGTGGCGCGCGAGCTCGAGGCGGGTCGCGTCCACATCGACCAGGGCGAAGACACCTTCGTCAAGCCCATCGACGGCGAGTATGTCGGTGATCAGCTGGCGTGCGAAGACCGCGCTGCCCGCCCCGACGAGCGTGACCTTCAGCGCCACGTCATGGATACAGCCAAAGGGACCGAAATCGTCGATTGCCGATGCGAACCATATGTATCAGCCTAGGCACCCCCAAAGAGGTACGGGTGATCGCTACCCGCGGCGATCTCACTTTGACTTTCTGGTAGGCCGCGTTGGAGAATGGTGAGCGGCCTTGGCAGCATGGCGGCCCGCCTGTTGCCGAACTCACCGGTACGCGCAGGGGGTGTGCGATGACGAGACGAATCCGAGCTTTCGGTGCCATGGTGGCTGCTGGAGCCACGTTGGTCTTGGGCCCGCCACTCCAGGTGGCCCATGCGGACACAACGTCCGTTTCTCAAACCTATCTCGTGGTGTACAAGGATGGCGTCTCCAGCGTTGGGGCGGACACCCTGGTGCAGGCCGCGGGTGGGACATTCATCGGCAACTACCCGCAGATAGGGGTCGTGATCGCCCAATCGGCCAGCGTCAGTTTCCGCGACCGGCTCCTTGCCGACTCTCGCATCGACGGCGTGTCGGCAACTGCCGGCTTCGCCACCAGGCTTAACCCAGAGGTACTCGACACGACAACAGACACCAGCGTCGGCACTGCTACGGACACGCTCACCGCCCTGCAGTGGGATATGAAGCAGATCCACGCGCTCGAGGCGCACGCGATCACCGCCGGCAGCCGGTCCGTTCTCGTGGGGGACCTAGACACGGGCCTTGACTTCACCCATCCCGATCTCGTGGCCAATATCGATTTCGGGAACAGCGCGTCCTGCGAGAGCGGAATCGCGGACCAGACTCCCGCAGCTTGGAAGGACCACAACGGCCACGGCACGCATACAGCCGGCACCATCGCCGCGGCCCAAAATGGTTTCGGCATCGTGGGCGTGGCTCCCAACGTCCGTATCGCCAGCGTCAAGACGAGTAACGATGACGGCTTCTTCTTTCCGGAGATGGTGGTCTGCGCCTTCATGTGGGCCGGCACCCACCACTTCAACGTCACCAACAACAGCTACTTCGCTGACCCCTGGTACTTCAACTGCAAGAACGACACCGCCCAGCGTGCAATCTGGAAAGCAGAGAGCCGGGCGATCCGCTTCGCTATGCAGAAGGGCGTGACCGTCGTGGCGGCCGAGGGCAACTTCAGCGACGACCTCGCCCATCCGACCATGGACGTCATCAGCCCCGACACTGGGCCCGGCATCCCCCGCACGGTCCAAAACGACTGCGTGGTGATCCCTGTCGAGATCCCCGGTGTCATCGGCGTCACCGCCGACGGCAACCTCCACTTGAAGTCGTTCTACTCCAACTACGGGGTTGGCGTCACACAGGTGACGGCGCCGGGGGGTGACAGCATCCTCCAGAAAACAGCCGCGGCCCCTAACGGGAGAGTCCTCTCAACTTGGCCGTCCTACCTCGGCGGGAGCCGCCGGATTTTCGACTGCACAGTTAGCCCCTGTGCGACGTACCGGTACCTACAGGGGACCTCCATGGCGTCACCGCACGTCACAGGTGTGGCGGCGCTGATCGCGAGCATGGGGATCACCTCGCCAGGTGCGATCGCGGCTCGCATCAACAACACAGCCGACCCGATGGGGTGTCCCACCCCTGAGGAGCTGGCCCTCTACGCGCCATTTCCTTCGGTGAGCAACGGCGCACCACAGACCTGCCAGGGCGCAACTGGGTATAACTCCTGGTTCGGCCACGGACAGGTGAACGCGCTGGCAGCCGTCAGCTGATCGCAAAACGGTTGAGAGGGCGGGCGCCTCGCCCGCCCCCTCAACCGGATCTCCCCCCGCATGAAACTGGATCGTGTCGTCTTCGCGCAACGATTCGTCCTTTCCGGCGTTAGACGTGGGTTAGATGCACGAGACCTCCGACGAAATTCTTTCCCACGCCGAGCCTGCGGCTGCTCTGGCGCGCTATCGCCCCGGCGACAAGGCGGACTTCGACCGCCTCTATCGGGCGACCTATCAGCGCATCTTTGCGACCTTGATGCTGATCCTGCGCAACCCGGCCGCCGCCGAAGACGCGACTCAGGAGGCGTACCTGCGCGCGTTCCGCTCGTGGGCAGCCTGGAAGCAGGATGCACCGGCGGAGGCGTGGATGTACCGCGTCGCACTGAACGTCGCGTTCACTCACCGGCGCCGGGAGCGGCTTCATGAAGTCGCCGAGGTGCTCAGGCGGCTCGGCCGCCCGAAGGAAGCGGACCCGACTGAAATCGGCGAACCCGACCTGCGCCGCGAACTGAGGGCCCTGCCCCCGAAGCAGGCCGCGGCGATCGTTTTGCGACACCTGCACGGCTTCACCAATCGTGAGATCGCAGCCGCCCTGAACGTCCCCGAAAGGACGGTCGCATCGCGGCTGGCCGCGGCCAAAACCCGCCTCCGCAGCCGTCTTGCCGATCCGGGCAAGCTCGAAATGGGTAACTCACTGCCCTCGACAGTCTCTTTGGAGGAATGAGCGTGGAAAGCGGCGACGGATTCGATCGGTGGCTGGAGCAGCAGCTTCAAAACGAAGCCGCCAAAGCAGGCGGCCCCAGCCCCGTGCCGGCGCAGGCCCAGTACCACGTCGCATATCTTCAAGGAGGCCTTCATATGTCAGTTCTCGCCAAAGCAGTGGCATTGGTTTCCACCAAAGCCGCCATCGGGATTGCGGTCGCGGTGGTGGCCGTAGGTGCCGCCGCCGTCGCCACGGAGGCGGCGGTCACGGGAAGCGCCAACCCCGGCAACTGGGGTCAGCAAGTCGTTCAACAGGTCGACAAGTGCAAAGCCGCGCTGGCTCCGGGCTCGCACGGAATCGGCGAGTGCGTCAGCACATTTGCGAAGCAGCACGGGCCAGCGGTGAGCTCGGAGCATCGCGCAAGCGAAGCGCGCGAGCATCGCGCAACCGATGCGCGCGAGCACAACCCGGGACAGCCGCCGAGCCACCCGACTGGAAAGCCGACCAATCGGCCCAGTGGCCCGCCTAACGGCGTACCCCCTGCAAGCTAAACGTCATTACCAGTAGGCACCGGGGGGTCGGGCGTTTGCCCGGCCCTCCTTCCATTCACGCAAAGTACTGCTGAACTGGCTTGGAACTATTGGCAGCCGTTACTGTGATCATCGCGCTCCACGCACCGGCACTTGGGAGCGACCCGACAGCGACCCCTGAAGAAGCCGGCTGATGTCGCTGGGAGAGATGATCCCCACCAGCTGGCCGCCACTGACAACCAGGGTGCGACCTTCGCTGCAGCCCTCGGGGACGCCAAGCAGTTTGATGACCGGGTCCGCCGGACCGGCCGTGGACACCTTGTCCAGCGGACAGATGATGTCTCTGATATGGGTAGTCGCACGAGCGTCCGGCGCGACGTTCTTGAGAGCCGCCAAGGTCAGGAGGCCGCTCAGGCGGCCGCCCGAATCATGAGTTGGAAAGGTCGAGTGCCGAGAAGCCAGCACGTAGCCATGCAGCGCCTCGTCGACACTGATGTCGTCGGGCGCCTGCACGGGGTTCGGCGTCATCACATCGGCGACGCTGATCCCGGATAGAGCCTGGCGGATCATGCTGCCGGTTTCTTCGGCGCGGGCGGCGCTCAGCAGGAACCAACCGAGGAAGACTGACCAGATACCGCCGATCAGGCTGCCCGCGAACAGGAAGGTGGCCAAACCGTATGCAATCAACAGGTATGCGAAGCCCATTCCGATTCGAGCCGCGATGTGTGTGGCTCGCAGGCGATCGCCTGTACGCAGCCAGATCAGCGATTGCAGGAGCCTGCCTCCGTCCAGCGGAAAGGCTGGGATCAGGTTGAACACACCGAGTGAGATGTTGATATAGCCCAGCCAGGCCAGGGTTACGGCCGGCAGGCCCGGGTGAGCGCCACCGCCAACCGCGACTGCAACGAGATAGAACACGGCGCCCAGCAGGAGGCTTGTGAGCGGGCCCACAAAGGTGATCAGGGCTGTCGCACCAGGCGAGCTGGTGTCGGTGCTGAACCGTGAGACGCCGCCGAAAAGCCACAGAGTGATCCCCTCGACTTTGACGCCGCGTCGCATTGCGGCGACAGAATGAGCAAGCTCGTGGGCGAGCAACGAGGCCAGGAACACAAAGGCGGACACGATGCCCGCGGTCCAGTACGCGCCAGAGGCTTGGCCGGGCGCGGCCGACGGCAGGATGCCGGTGGCGAGGCTCCAGGCGATCAATGCGGCAACGACCAACAGGCTCCAGTTCAGCCCGACGTGGATCCCAGCGATGCGGCCCAGGCTCAAGTTCTCGTTCATGTCACCTGCAGGATGCGCCAATCGTTGGGTTGTCGGAAGGAGTCAAGCGCCAGGGTTCCTTTTAGCCGGTCTACCGCGGCCCGGCTGCCGCTGTTGCTCGAACATTTCACGGATCTCGCGGACGCTCGTAGCGTCCTCTGGCTTCTTGTCCTCGGTTCGTAGCGAGACGATCCGCGGAAAGCGCAGCGCGAAACCTGGCCGGTCCGCGGTCATGCCGGCGGTGTGACGCGGGCTCGGCGTGATCTCGTCCGCCAACACCTCGACCACTATCGCCGGCTCCAGCCAGGCGTCCGGGACGAGAATCGAGTTCACCCTGGCCGGTTTCTCCGCGACCTCGAGGCTCGCGACCCTCGTATACATCTCACGCCAGCCCTGGTCCGAAAGACCGGTCCCGAGCTTTGTGATCGTCCCGAACTCATCCTTGTCGCGGTCGTAGACGCCGGCGAGCAGAGCGCCCGTTCCGAACTCCGCGCGCTTGCCCTTGCCCCGGTAGTAGCCGAGCAAGACGACGTCAATGGTGTCGTTGAGCTGGCCGCTGGTATTCCGCTTCAGCTTCACCCAGTTGAAGTTGCGCGCGCCCGCCTGGTAGGGCGAGTCCAGGCGCTTGGCCACGACCCCTTCGAGGCCCTGGCTGATGAAGTCGAGCAGTTCGCGGGTGAGCACTTCGACCGAATCGGTCTTCGTCAGCGGCGCTGCAAGCAGCGTGTCCGAACCTCGAAGCAGCTCCTGAACGACCTCGAAGCGTCGCTCGTAGGGCAGCTCCGTCAGGTCGGCTCCGTCCTTGAACATGACGTCGAAAACGAATGCGCGTAAAGGCACGCGATCGGCAAACTCTTCGATGCCCTCCTTACGCCGGCGTGCGGTCGTCTCCTGGAAGGGAACGTACTCCTCCGAGTCGGGGTTGTAGGCGATTGCCTCGCCGTCGAGGATGACGCTCTTGACCCGTAGGCTGGAGGCGGCGGCGACCAGCTCCGGGAACATCTCCGTCATCGACTCCAGGTTTCTCGAGAAGATGCTCACCTGGTCCGCGTTCTTGTGGATCTGGACGCGAAGGCCGTCGTACTTCGGCTGCACGCCCACGGTCCCAAGTTTCTTGATCACGGCCTCAGGGTTGGGGAGGCGCTCCGCAAGCTGTGGGCGAAGCGGGTGCCCGGCCTTGACTTTGAGCGCGTCGAGCCCGGACTCCGACGCGTTCCAGAGGGTGCGGGCGATGAGTCCCAGGTCGGACGTCCGGTTGTAGGCAGCCTCCAGGACCGCCCGCAGTGAGCGGTCGCCTTTCTTCGCGAACGACATTGCGTCGAGCACTGTCGGATCGCCGATCCCCAGCCTCATCTTGCCCAGAGTGATCCGCACGAGATGTTTGGCCGATGTGGAATCGAGGTCGCCGAGCAGGCTGGTGAAGCCATCGAGCTTCTTCTGCTGACTCCCGGCACCGCCCGCGGCAGCGATCTGGGACAGGCGCTGATGCACCTCCACCACCGATGGCGACTTACCGTGCGAGGCCGGCGCCAGCCGCTGCGCGGTGACGCCGAGGTCGCCAGTCTCGCGGTTCAGCTTGACGACCTTCTCCTTGGGAGCGCCATAGGCGGCCGCGATCGCAGTGATGAGCAGTCCCTGGCCCAGGCCTATCTCAACCGGCTCGAAGAATGGCACGAGTCGGGCCTGGATCAAGTAGGTGATCGGCTCGAGCTCGTCGGACGACGCGGCCCGGTACACATCGGAGAGGATGCGAACCAGCTCGTTCCGGCTGCTCGTCGCCTCCATCCGGTCCAGATTCGCCGCCAACTCAGTGAACTTCACGACTACCTGGATTCAATCATCGTCCTGACATTGCCTAGAGTGCCGGGTCACGCGTCTGGCCGGTCGCCCACCGGAATCAACCACCCTTGAGGGCGGTTGAAGCGTCATGGTCCTACTTCGGACCGTTCGATGGGAATGAGTTGGATGCGTGAAACGAATCGCATGCAGGCCAAGATCCCGCGCGGCACGGGCTCTCGGTGACACAACTGGTCTCCGCCCTAGACCAGATTTCGTGTGGTGGGCGTTGCCCCCCGGCCTGTCTTCGCTAGGCAGTCCCGGCAGCCGCACCCGCGGCTTCCAACGCAATAGACAGTCAGTGAGAGGGTAACTATGACACTGGACATTAAGCCGAGCGGCGCATCGATCCGTCAGCAAGTGCTTGGTCAGGCGACGGCACCAGGCGATCCGTTTCTGGCGCCGTTCTTCGAGACCGCCATCGAACACGTCTGGGGTGGACTGTGGAATCGGCCCGGTCTGGAGTTGAAATATCGCAGCCTGGTTGTGGTGTCGGTGCTTGCCGCCACCGGAGTGGACAACGCGGAGCTCAAGACGCACTTGCGCGGCGCGCTGAACCTCGGGTGGACCGTGGAACAGCTCCGTGAGGCGCTGCTCCAGATAGGCGGCTATGCGGGATTTTCGGCGGCTCACGTGGCGCTCCGCGTGCTGAGTGAGGTCGCCGCGCAACGCTGATATCGAGGGCAATCTCCACGCGCGTCAGCGTGGCTGAATGCAGCCCACCGGTTCCGCTACTTTTCGGAGGTGACGGGGAGAGAGTGCCTCTCCCCGTTTCCATGCGCAATGGAACGTTGCCTTTACGGAACCCGTCAGAAATGAAGAAGCAATCGCGGGTCGGCAGGCCTAGGCTGAAACCATTGACGCGGCCAGGGCCGCGAATGTCACAGGAGGAAACCAATGAAGATCAAGCTGACAACCATTTACGTGGACGACCTCGAAAAGGCCTTGCGCTTCTACACACAAGTGGCCGGCTTCGTGAAGAAGGCGGACGTTTCGCAAGGGGGGTATCGCTGGCTCACTGTGGCGTCACCTGAAGAGCCGGATGGCACCGAGCTTCATCTCGAGCGCAACGACAACCCCGCGGCCAAGGCGTACCAGCAGGCGCTCTTCGAGCAGGGCCAGCCCGCGGCCATGTTCTACACGGATGACGTCAAGCGCGACTACGAAAGGATGAAAGACGCCGCCGAATTCAAGATGCCGCCCACCAAGGTGACAGGCTCGACGATCGCCCAGGCGAATGACACCTGCGGCAACCTGATCCAGATCACTCAGCTGGACCGCGTGCGCAGCGAAGCGGGACGCAGGTAGCCGGTCGAAGTCAGACCAGGTCAGCATCGAGTTGAGGTCAACGGGTCGCGCTCGGATGGCGCGACCCCGCGGCCCTCCTCTTCGGCCTCCACGCGTAATACGCGTCGCCGAGCGCCTTTATGATCGACAGCCGAGTTAAGAACACTGCGTCGTGATCGATACATGCCAACAAGATCAGCATTCCCGGTGACCGCCTCTTTGTCGGCGGAGTGCAAATAGGGGAGCGGCAGGTCCGAAAAAAGTCGGGGGGACGGGACACTATTTGAACTGCCCGCCTGAAGTCGCAGGGGGCTTGCTCGAACTCCTTAAGGTTCACCGAGACTCTCAACTCTCAGGTCGACTTGCAACCATTTCAGCCAAGTTGACGGGGTGACGCGTGAGTGTGCGCGGGTTCGTGGCCAGCACAACTGCGAGGGCGGCTATGCCGTGAAGCACCGCGACAATGGTCGGGATCGTATGCACATCGGAAGCGGGGGTCTGAACGATCGAGGTGTCGAGGTTGAAGGCCCCATGCGCCACCAGTACTACAAGCAGGCTTCCGCGCGTGCCGTTGTACAACCAGGCGTACAGGACCGCGGTCGAAGTTAGGCGAAGGTAAGTCTGAGGGAAGTCTGTCCAGGCGAATAGTGAAAGCCCGCCGGGTACTGCCACCGGCCAGAGATGCCAGGTGCTCCAGAGCAGACCGATGATGACGGCCGCCCCTAAAGCACCGATTCCTACTTGAAGCCGCGATTGCCCAAAGCCCCTCCATCCCAGTTCTTCTCCGACCGCTCCGGCTATCACCGCTCCGATGGTGAACAGCAGCGCGGACATTCCTCCTTCGGCGGTGCCTGATGGCATTGCCAGCCACTGCTTCGGTGCTGCCCCGCCGAACATCACAAAGATCAAGTCGGCCAGAAGCAGCAGCGGAATCGGGCCCAGCAGCGCGACAAGGTACCAGCCGACATGAACGCGCCACCGAGTTACCTGCTTCAGAAGTTTGCGCACCCCGCCGGCGCCTGGCCAGCGCCACGCAACCAGTAGGGCCGCGATGGTGGGCGTATAGGCGGTGAATATGATCCCGATGAGTGCGATCGGCGCTACGCCCGCCGTGCTGGCGTTCAGCTTAGCCAGGTCGAGGTGGAGGATGTATAGCGGGGCGAGGCCAAGAAAGAGCAAGGCGAACACGAGAACCGCCCAGGCGATGACCGCCCTGTCGACGCCGACGCTCGCGCCAGGCGGAGACTTCAACGGGACGCCGTCGCGGATGGATCCAGAGCCGAGCCGGCCATTGGTGGCGCGAGCGTATACCCGTCTGGCGCCGCGAAACGATTCGGGCCTGGAGCCAACTAGGCCGAATGATTGTTTTTTAGCGGGACCATTTGCGATCATTCCGCGGCCCGGAGCCCGAGCGAGTTCAAATCCCGTCGCCTTGTTCCGCTGCGCTTGGTGACTGGTTGCAATATCTGGGGTCTGAACACGGCTCGACGCCTAGATGTTGGGTCAGTTAACCAAGCAATGGTCGGGGAGGGGGTGTGTGATTTCAGGACATAGTGCACACTTTCGACGGGTTTACTTATTCCTGATCTCAGCAGCGAGTGTATGGAGTCTCCCCGCAGCTCATGATGCCGCGTGGGCATTTTCGAATACGTCGCGCCGGCTCTCGTCCTGGCGGCGACCCCGCGCGATCTGAACTCGAGCTCGTGGTCAGTCCGTGAAAAAACTGTGCACGATGTCTTGAGACATGACAAATGGTCGGGGAGGGGGGATTTGAACCCCCGACCACCTGACCCCCAGTCAGGTGCGCTACCGAGCTGCGCTACTCCCCGATGCGACTGGTAATCGTACCCGCGACTTGGAAGCTAACCTCGTCCCGCATACGCGACCAGGCCGCGGTGCGTTGAGGCGAACCCGGCTTCGCGCAGCAGCGCGTTGAGGGGCGAATCCATCACGGGAACTCCGTCGACGCGCTGGACCTCCACGCGTCCCGCGAGCACTGCCATGCCGATCAGCGCTCGAAGGTGCTCGGGCGTGATCTCGCCGCTGGTGAGAAGTGAGCGCCCGCCGCGCTCGAGGTAGAGCTTCAGCCGCCCGTCGTCCAGGACGCAGTACGCGCCGGCGGTCCGGCCCATCCTTCCGTCCGAGCGCGGCCATGGCAGCAGCGAGCCGTAAGCATTCGCCGGATCGGTCGCGGCAACGGCGACGATCCCGCCACCCGAATCGCGCAAGGCTCGAAGCCTGTCCACCGCGCCAGGCAAGGCAAACTGCGAGCCGCCCAATCCCTCGACGAAGTAGCCTCGGCGGATCCGACCCGACTCCTCCATCGCACGCAGCACCGGATACAGGGCGGCGAAGCCCCCGGGCCATCCCTCCGACACTACCGTTTCTCGTGTCAGGACTCCGTAGCGCTGGAGCAAGACTCCCGCGGCAGAATGCAATCGTTCTGTCACCGCGGCCCCCGCTCCGACGAGGTCCGCGACCAGCGACCATCGACCCGAGGCGCGCGGCTGGGTGAGTCGAGGCAGGCGCGGCCGATGAGGGGAACGCCGGGCAACCGGACCCAGCAGGCGAAGTGGGGCGAACGTGTCATTCGTGACCTCGCCCGACCAGACCAGGTCCCACAGGGCATCGAGGATCACTTCCTCATCGCCGCCGCCGCTGGCGTTGTAGAGGTCGCGGAAGAAGCTCGCGCCGCGCGACTTCAAGTGCTCTCGCAAGTGCTGATGGAGCTCGCCGGCTGGCGCGTCAATCGGCTCGGGGACAAGGCGTGGAGCGTCACCGCGGAGGTACAGCGCGACCTTTCCGTCGCTCGTGCCCAGCGAGCCACGGCCGACCCAGACGACCTCGCCCATCGAGATGAGCTCGTCGAGCAGGCGCGGGCTGTAGCCACCGACACGAGCCGCGATCACGTCGCGCTCGATCACGCTCGCCGGCAGCGCCGCGCCCTGGAGCTGGAAAACAACCTCCAGCAGCCTGTCGACTCCTGTCGCTTTTGCGCCAACGCCATGCCACGCCGGCAAGAAGCGCGCCACCGCTTCTGGCGCCACCGACTCGACCTCGTGGCGGAGCGCGGCCAGCGAGCGGCGCCGTAGAACCTTCAGGACCTCCGGGTGGCAGTACTCGCGACCCTGCTTCGCCCTTCGAAATTCGCCGGCGAGAACGTCGCCCCGCGCGGCCAGGCGAGCCAGCGCGGCTTCGACCGCTACTGAGCCCACTGCCCAGCGCTCGGCCGGATCCGAAGTAACGAATGGCACGTGCGTGCGAGCCCATCGCCGAAGGAGCGAATCGAGCGGATCCGGACCGGGATGCAAGAAAACGTCCGGCAGTCCGACCGGCAGGCTTGCGCCGAGCGCCTCGCGATAGCGACCACCGTCCTCCGCGGCAATCCATCGCGATTCGCCCGCGACTCGGACCGCGACCGCGCGCCGCTCGCGCTCCAGCGCCCGCAGCCATTCCTCGGAGATGCCGCGCGCCGCTGCCTCGTTGGTGGTGAGGTCGCCCAGGCGGACCAGAAAGTCGTGCGCCTCATCCACGTCGCGCGGAAATCGTTCCGGCAGCAGGCCCTGCAGCTCGAGCTCGACCGCGGCGATCGCGTCTGGGTCGAGAAGCTCACGAAGGTCCTCGCTGCCGAGGAGCTCAGCCAGGAGCTCGCGATCGAGAGTGAGCGCCTGCGCGCGGCGCTCGGCCAAAGGCGCGTCGCCCTCGTACATGAACTCCGCAACGTACGCGAACAGCAGCGACGAGGCGAACGGAGAAGCGCGCTCGGTGTCAACGGCAACCACGCGGATCTCGCGCGAGCGGATCGCGCGGAGCAGCCCTGTCAGCGCGGGCATGTCGAAGTGATCTGTCATCACCTCGCGCCACGTCTCGGCGAGGATCGGGAAATCCGGGTACTGGCCGGCTACCTGCAGCAGTCCCGCGCTCCGCATGCGCTGCTGCCACAACGGTGTACGCAGCCCGGGGCGGCGGCGCGGCAGCAGCAGCGAGCGCGCCGCGTTCTCGCGGAACCGTGCCGCGAACAGAGCCGACGCGGGCAGCTGAGCCGAGACCAGCGGCTCGATCTCCTCGGGATCCAGCATCAGCTCATCGAGCGAAGGAGGCGACTCGACCTCCGGCAGGTGCATCGCAATGCCATCGTCAGTCCAGAGGGCGCGCGCATCCACGCCGAGCCGCTCCTGCAGGCGGGCCTCCATCGCGAGCGCGAGGGGGGCGTGGACGCGACCTCCAAACGGAGTGTGGATGCATACGCGCCAGTCGCCCACCTCGTCGCGGAACCTCTCGACCACCACAGTCCTGTCGTCCGGCACCACGCCGGTCGCCGCGGCCTGCTCGTCGAGGTACGCCAGCAGGTTCTTGATCGCCCGGTCGTCGAAACCGGCGCGTTCCCTCAACCGCTTCGCCGCCGCTTCCGGTCCGGCCGCCCGAAGCTCGCGGACCATCTTGCCCAGCGCCGCCCCCAGCTCGACCGGCCGGCTCGGCGTGTCGGCCTTCCAGAACGCGATCTTGCCCGGCTCGCCCGGCGCCGGCGTGACCAGCACCTGCGACGGTGTGATCTCCGCGATCCGCCACGTCGAGGCGCCCAGGACGAACGTCTCGCCCACTCGAGTCTCGTAGACCATCTCTTCGTCCAGCTCGCCAACTCGCCTGCCGTCTTCCACGAGGTTCACGGTGTAAAGCCCCCGATCGGGGATGGTGCCTGGGTTGGTCACGGCCAGCCGCTGAGCGCCGGCGCGGCCGCGCACCTTACCCGCCACGCGATCCCACACGATCCGCGGTCGCAGCTCGGCAAAGTCGTCGGATGGATACCGGCCGCTCAGCATGTCGAGCACCGACTCGAAGGCGCGCGGGCCGAGGTCGCTGTACGGATAGGCGCGCCTGACGACGCGGCCAAGGTCTTCGACACTCCACTCATCCATCGCGCACATCGCCACCACCTGCTGGGCCAGGACGTCGAGCGGCTTGCGCGGCACGACCGTCGATTCGATCCGGCCGTCGAGCATGCCTTCGACCACCGCCGCCGACTCGAGCAGGTCGCCACGAAACTTGGGGATGACCACGCCACGCGAGATCTCGCCAACCGAATGGCCGGCACGTCCTACACGCTGGATGCCCGCGGCCACGCTTGGCGGAGCCTCGACCTGCAGCACGAGGTCGACCGCTCCCATGTCGATGCCAAGCTCGAGCGTCGACGTCGCGACCAGGCCTTTGATAGTCCCCGCCTTGAGCCGATCCTCGATGAGCATGCGCTGCTCACGCGCGATTGATCCGTGATGTGCGAGCACGAGCTCCTCGCCCGCGAGCTCGTTGACCCGCGCGGCGATTCTTTCGGCCAGCCTCCGCGAGTTGACGAAGACGATCGTCGAGCGGTGCTCGCGGATCATCTGCAGGACGCGCGGATAGATCGCGGGCCAGATGCTGTTCGTGGTTTGTCCGCTTTCGTCCTCGACAGCGACCCGTGCCATGTCGTCAACCGGCACCTCGACGCGCACTTCCATCGTCTTCAACCGCCCGGCGTCGACGATGCTCACCTCGCGGTCTGTGCCGCCAAGAAAGCGACCCACTTCCTCCAGCGGGCGCTGCGTCGCGGACAGGCCGATCCGCTGCGGCTCGACCTTCGTCAGCACGCTGAGCCTCTCGAGGCTCAGTGCCAGGTGGCTGCCGCGCTTGGTGGCGGCGACCGAATGGATCTCATCGACGATGAGCCAGCGCACCGAGGCGAGAATTCGCCGCGCGGAGCTTGTGAGAAGGAGGAACAGCGATTCAGGGGTGGTGATCAGGATGTCGGGCGGGTGGCGCTCCATCGAACGGCGCGCATCGGCCGGCGTGTCACCTGTGCGGATGGCGACTGAGATCTCCGGCGCCTTGCCGCCTGCGGCCTCGATATGGTGCCGAAGGCCGACGAGGGGTGAGCGGAGGTTGCGGTCGACGTCGTGGGCTAGCGCCTTAAGCGGAGACACATAAAGGACGCGACAGCGCTCCGCCTCCGCGGGAACTGGCTCGGTGGTCAGCCGGTCGAGGCACCACAGGAAGGCGGCCAGCGTCTTGCCGCTGCCGGTCGGCGCGGCCATGAGGACGTGGCTGCCGGCCGCAACCTCCTGCCAGCCACGTTCCTGCACCTGGGTCGGGCTGTCGAACGAGTCGCGGAACCAGTCCCGCGTGGCCGGCGCGAAGAGGTCGAGCGAGTTCCCCACCACACCCATTTTGACCAATCCCAGGTCCACAAACAAGTGTTCGTTTACAGGCCAAAGCGCAGACTTGGTGAAGGTGGCGCACAAGTACCCCTTCGAAGCGTTCAGCGAGGATGGAAAACGGGCACTTGTCCTTGCGCAGGAGGAGGCCGAGCGCGCGCGACGCGCGTACATCGGCACCGAGCATTTGCTGCTCGGACTGCTCCGCCTGCCAGACGGCTCGGCGCGTCGAGCGCTGGTCAGCCTCGGCGTCGACGAACGGGCGATCCGCAGCGCACTCGAATCCATACCTCGCCCCGACCAACTCCCCGTCGGGCGGATCATTCCGACGTCGCGCGTCAAGCGCGTGATCGAGTCTGCATTTGCCGAGAGCCGGCGCAGGAAGAGCTCTCACGTCGAGAGCGGCCACCTTCTCATGGGGCTAGCAATCGAACGCGAAGGCCTTGCAGCCATTGTCCTCAAGGATCATCGCGTGACCGCCGAAATGGTCATCGCCGTGGTCGAGAGCGAGTTTGCTCCGGAAGAGCCTGGCAGCGACCCTCCCGACCTACGAATTTACGGACCTCCGTGATTCAGCCCGAGCAATTCCGTGAGGTTATGGCCAGCTTTCCCAGCGGCGTCGTCGTCCTGACGGCGTTCGGGCAGGATTCACTTCCGCGCGGTCTGACCGTCAGCGCCTTCTGTGCCGTTTCGCTCAACCCGCCTCTCGCACTCGCGTGCATCGACAAGACGTCCAACACGCTGCCTGCCGTGCAGCACGCCGGCGGCTTCACCGCCAACATCCTGGCCGCCGGTCGGGAGCAGCTGGCGCGCCGCATGGCCACGAAGGTGACCAGCAAATTCGAGGCCATCAACTGGCGCCGTCCGGAAAGCCCCATCGGAGGGCCAATCCTCGAGGACGATGTAGCGGCGTACGTGGTGTGCACACTCCGCGACACGATCGAGGCCGGCGACCACTGGATTCTCATCGGGCTGGTCACCGAGGGCGATCACCGTGCCGGTATCACTCCGATGATCTACAGCCGCCGGGGCTACGACAAGCCCTGATGGCGAAATGTCAGAGCAAGAAAGGGATCAGCCGTTTGGTCCGCCGCATGTAGTCGCGATAGGGAGGGCCGAGGTCGGTCGCCAGCGCCCGCTCTTCGACGCTGATCCGGTACGCATAGCCGGCGGCAGCCACCACGATCGCCGCCAGCGATGCCAGGTTGAGACAGCCCAGAAGAATGCCCACGAGCGTCAACAGGGCTCCGGTGTACGACGGGTGCCGCACCCAGCGGTACGGACCCGCTTGCATGACCTCCTGGCCGGGACGTGTCGCGACGTCGACGGTAAACGACGCACCGAGCACGCGGATCGAATACCAGCGGAAGGCCATTCCCGCGAGCATGAGGGCCAATCCGAAGATGAATAGCGCGGTCCGCCCGCTCTTGATCGCGGCGTCGGGGAACGCGAACGAAAGCGCGATGGCAGCCGTAACGGACGCCCAGACGGAGCCGATCACCGCAATTCTCGAGCCGGAATCTTGTTTGGCCGAGCTGGCGGGCGGGCGGCGCCGGTATCCGATCCACAATTCGGAGCCAAACCAGACGTAAAAGACAACCCAGAACGCGACCACCAGGGTCGTCGAAACTCGCGCGCTGCCAATGAAGAACGCTGGTCCGACGTAGCGATCGACGAGGATCAAGGCGTGGTGAGGCGCTACTGGCGCTTCGCCGGCGTCGCCTGTCGCGCGATCTCTTCGATGGCGTCCAGCCCCTCAGGCCACACTCGCCGCGGCAGGTTGTGGCCCATTCCCTCGAACTCGACCAGCCGCGCGCCCGGCACAGCAGCGGCCACCAGGCGGCCGTTCTCGACCGGCACCAGCACGTCGTCGATTCCGTGAATGACCAGCGTCGGCACACGGAGGGCCTTCAAGCGCTCGAGGCGGCTCTTCGCCGCCAGAATCGCGACGAGCTGCCGTCCGACCCCCGCCGGGTAGTAAGCACGGTCCACCGCGCGCGTCGCCCTCGCGCGTTCGTAAGCCTCATCGAACGGATCGCGAGAGCCCAACAGCGCGTGGTGGAGGGACATCGCCTGCTCGATCCGCTCTTCGCGCGTGGCCGGCGGTCTGGCCATCAAGACGGCGGCCCCCTCTGGTTTGGGTGCGACCTCGTCGTGTCCGCCCGGGCCGGACATGATCGACGTCAGCGAAAGCACTCGATCGGGATGGTTGAGGGCGACCAGCTGCGCGATGAAGCCTCCCATCGACGCCCCGACGACATGCGCGGCGCCGATGCCCAGGTCGTCGAGCAGGCCGACCGCGTCGTCGGCCAGGTCATCGAGCTGGTAAGCCGGCTTCGCGTTGCCGCTGTACGCGGCGGCGATGTCGGCCGGGCCGGCTTCTTCCATCCAGGTCGACAAACCGCAGTCCCGGTTGTCGAAACGGATGACGTGAAAGCCACGATCGGCCAGCTGGGAGCAAAAGTCGTCATCCCAGCCAATCAGCTGCTGGCTCAGCCCTGCGACGAGCAGAAGCGGTTCGGCAGCACGGTCCCCTAAGGTCTCGTACTCGAGCTCCATTCCGTTCGCCTTGGCCCGCGGCACCACCTCATTCTCCTACTCTTAGAGGAAGTGGCCGGAACGCTGCCCGTTCGCTCCGACGTGGACAAGCGTTTTACCTGGCACAGCGAGAGCGTTTTCCCCGACGAGTCGGGATGGGAGCAGGCGGTCGAGACGATCCTCGCCAGGCTGCCCGACCTGGCCGAGTTCAAGGGTCACCTGGGCGACTCACCTGACAATCTGGCCGACTGGTTCGACGCCAGCGAGAGGCTTCAGAGGCTCATGGGCAAGGTGACGGTCTACAGCACGATGGCCTACTCGGTCGACACCGGGAACGAGGCTTCGTTTGCTCGCACGGACCGGGCACGGACGGTCGCCGCCCAGCTCGGTGCCGCAACCTCGTTTGCGCTGCCCGAGATGATCGCGATCGGCTTCCCGAAGCTTCGCGAATGGGTCGCCGGGTCGGCAAGGCTGGCTCACCTCACCCACTATTTCGACCGCGTCGAAAAGCTGCAGAAGAGGATTCGCAGCGCAGAGGTGGAGGAGGTCCTGACACAGGCGTCGGACCCGCTCGCCACTGCACTCTCCGTGCACGGCGTCATGGCCAACACCGACCTGCGCTTCCCGCCGGCCGTTGCCGCCGACGGCACGGAGCATGAGGTAGCTCAAGGGACGATTGCCGCGCTGCTCACAAGCACCGATCGCGATCTGAGGC
This sequence comes from Candidatus Eiseniibacteriota bacterium, assembly GCA_035300725.1. Taxonomy (GTDB): domain Bacteria; phylum Chloroflexota; class Dormibacteria; order Dormibacterales; family Dormibacteraceae; genus Palsa-870. Next base: position 32,171 of record DATGVE010000035.1, read on the forward strand.
GGACAGCTTTCGAAAGCTACGCCGACGAGCACCTGGCGATGCAGAACTCGATGGCGGGGAGCCTGGCCGGCGGCGTCAAGCGCGACATCTTCTACGCGCGCGCCAGAGCCTTCACCTCATCCCTGGCCGCATCGCTCGAGCCCAACCACATCCCGGCTGAGGTCTATCGCAACATCATCCAGGCATTTCGCGACAACGTCGGCACGTGGCACCGCTACTGGCGGATCCGCCGCAAGGCGCTGGGACTGGACGTGCTCAAGCCCTACGACACGCGCGCGCAGCTCGGCCTGGCGTCGCTTCAGGTCTCGTATGAGCAGTCCGTCGAGTGGATCGCGGAAGGGGTGAAGCCGCTCGGCGAGGAATACGTGAAGGTACTGCGCCAGGGAGCGCTGGAGGATCGCTGGGTCGACATCTACCCCAACAAGGGCAAGCGCATGGGCGCGTTCTCGACCGGCGTGCCAGGCACGTTCCCCTTCATCTTCATGAGCTACAACGACGACATCTACTCGATGAGCACTCTCGCCCACGAGCTCGGCCATTCGATGCACTCGTACTACGCGCGCCAGACACAGCCATTCATCTATTCGAACTACGGGCTGTTCCAGGCCGAGGTCGCCTCGAACATGCACCAGGCGCTTGTCCGCCGCTACCTGCTCGCCACTCAAACCGACCCGGCGATCCAGCTCGCGGTGATCGAAGAGGCTATGGCGAATTTCTATCGCTACTTCTTCATCATGCCGTCGCTCGCCAGGCTCGAGCTGGAGATGCACGAGCGCGTGGAACGCGGGGCCGCGATCACCGCCGACTACCTCAACAAGCTGATGACCGATCTGATGATGGAGGTCTACGGATCCGAGGTCGAGGTCACCGGGCGCGATCGCGATCGCATCGGCTCCACATGGGCCCAGTTCCATACACACCTGTACAGCAATTTCTATGTCTACCAGTACGCGACCGGAATCGCGGCGGCGGACCACCTGGTCGAGCCCGTCGCAAGCGGCGACCCGAAGGCTGTCGCGTCGTACCTGGCGTTCCTGAAGAGCGCGGGCTCGATGTACCCGCTGGAAGGCCTACGGATGGCCGGGGTCGACATGTTGTCTACCGAACCTGTGAACGCGGCGTTCGCGACGCTGGCGCGAATGGTGAGCCGGCTGGAGGAGCTCGTTAGGTGAGCACGATCCTGTAGACGTTTGTCTCGCGCAGCGTGAAACCCATCCGCGGGTACAGGCGGTTGGCGGCCTCACGCTGAAGGCCTGACTGCAGCTCCACGACTTGCACCCCCTTTTCGCGGGCGACGTCCAGCGCCGCGGCCACCAGCGCCGCTCCGACGCCCTTGCCCCGCGCGGCTTCGTCGACCACCACCTCGTCGAGACGAGCCTTGATCCAGAACGGCGTGGTGTAGACGATCACCGTGGTGGTGCCGACCACCTCCCGTCCATCTTTGGCCAAAAGCAGCGTCACGGCCGGGTCGGCCACCAGCGCTTGAATCCTCTCCATCGTCGGCACAGCCAGCTTGTCGTTGAGCTGGGGCAGCAGGTGCGCCAAGGCGGCATGCACCTCCGCTGTCGCTCCCGTCACCTTTTCGATGCGGACCATCTGGCGAACAGCCTAATGTCGAACACCGTGGCGCAGACAGAGTTCCAACACTTTCGATACGTCCTGGAGAAAGAGCTCCTGCCCGCCATCCATCCCAAACGCATCCCGCTAAAGGTCACAGCCTTCACCGTGCGTGGCGAGCCGGTCGGCTTCCACGAGGCGTTCCGTGGGGCCTATCTCCCGATTCGGGTCGGCGAAGCGTGGGGTCCGCCCTGGGGCACCACGTGGTTCCACGTGAAGGGCCGGGTGCCTGATGAGTGGGCCGGCCAGAAGGTGGTCGCCCTGCTCGATCTTGGGTTCGACGGTCCGATCGGCTTCACGTGCGAAGCGCTGGCCTGGAAGGACGGGCGACCGTGGCGCGGCGTCGATCCCAACCACCGCTGGCTGCCGATCACTGGACCGGTCGTGGACTTCTTCCTGGAGGCCGCCGCCAACCCGAAGGCCACCGAGTCCGGCGCGGAACCCGCGGAGTCGATGATCGCGCTGCGGCAGTCGGATGCTCCGGCGTTCGTCTTCCGGCAGGCCGACCTCGCGATCCAGGACGAGAAGGCGCGCCAGGCTGCACTCGATTACAGGGTCGTGCTGGAGCTGGCCGAAGCGACCTCCTCCCCCAAGTTGATCGCGGCGCTGGAAGCGGGCCAGCCGGCGGACGTCCTGTCGAGGCCGAGCCGATCGACTCACACCGTCACCGCCGTCGGCCACGCCCACATCGACACCGCGTGGCTATGGCCGAAGCGCGAGGCGCGGCGCAAGTGCGCGCGCACCTTCTCCACCGCGCTCGCCCTGATGGACGAGTATCCCGACTACCGATTCGCGTGCTCGCAGCCGGCCCAGTACGCGTGGATGAAGGAGCACTATCCGCACATCTACCGCCGCATCACGGAGAAGGTCGCCGCGCGCCAGTGGGAACCGGTCGGCGCGATGTGGGTCGAGGCCGACTGCAACCTGCCGTCAGGCGAGGCTTTGGTGCGGCAGCTCCTACACGGCAAGCGGTTTTTCATGCGCGAGTTCGGCTACGAGACGAAGGAGCTCTGGCTGCCGGACGTCTTCGGCTACCCCGGCTCGCTGCCCCAGCTCATTGCCGACGCGGGGTGCGACTACTTCCTCACGCAGAAGCTCTCGTGGAACGACACCAACAAGCCGGAGCACCACACCTTTATATGGGAGGGGATCGACGGGACCCGCATCTTCACCCACTTCCCGCCCGCCGACACCTACAACGGCGACTTCAGCGCCGGCGAAATCGTGCGGAGCGTCGAGCACTACAAGGATCGCGAGCGAGTGGATCGCTCGCTCTATCTATTTGGCTGGGGTGACGGGGGTGGCGGACCAGAGCCGGACATGATCGAGGCCGCGCACCGATTGCGCAACGTCGAGGGCGCGCCGCGCGTCGAGCTGGGCACGGCGCGAGCGTTCTTCGAGCATGCGAACGCCGAGGCGAAGAACTTGACCACGTCGGTCGGCGAGCTTTACTTCGAGCTGCATCGCGGGACGTACACGAGCCAGTCGCGCACCAAGCGGTGGAACCGGCTCGCGCAGACCGCTCTGCGCCACGCGGAGATGTGGTCCGTGGCTGCCGGCGGTTACTATCCGTCGACCGAGCTGGAGGCCCTGTGGAAGACTCTTCTGCTCAACCAGTTTCACGACATCCTTCCCGGCTCGAGCATCGATTGGGTATACGAGGATGCGGAGCGCGACCTTGAACAGGTCACGGAACGCGCGTACGACATCGGTGACGCGGCGATGGCGTCAATCGCCGGCGCAGGCGAGCAGCTGGTGGCCTTCAACTCGACCTCACATCCGCGAAGCGAGATAGTCAACCTCGGGGACGAATACGCGCGCATCGCGGCTCCTCCTTGCGGGTGGGCGACTCTCATCGCGCATCCAAGCGAACCTGAAGTCTCGGTCACCGACAACCGAATGGAGAACGAGCTGCTCCGCGTCGAATGGGACGACCGCGCGGTCCTGACCTCGATCTGGGACAAAGAGATAGGGCGCGAGGTCCTGAGCGGACCCGGGAATCTGCTTCAGCTGCACGACGACAACCCTCGAAAGTGGGACGCGTGGGACCTCGACGCCGAGTACCGCGACTCAATCGTGGAAATTAGGTCGATTGAGAAAATTCGCCGGGATGGCGGGCACCGCGGGCTGCTCGCGTTCGGACGCAAGTTCGGCGAGACGATGCTGGTCCAGACCATGACCCTTGACGCCGGCTCACGTGTTCTGCGTTTCGAGACAGGAATCGATTGGCAAGAGCGGCACAAGATGCTGAAGGTCGCGTTCCCCGTGACCGTCAAGTCGCGTGAGGCGACATACGAGATCCAGTTCGGACACGTCCGGCGGCCGACGCATCGGGAGACGAGCCAGGCCAGGGCGATGTTCGAGGTTTGCGCTCAGCGGTGGGCGGACCTGGGCGAGCACGACTACGGCGTCGCGTTGCTCAACGACTGCAAACACGGCTACGACATCCAGGGATCGGTGATGCGGCTCTCCCTCCTCCGCGGACCCACGCATCCTGACCCGACGGCCGACCTCGGCTGGCACCAGTTCACTTACGCACTGATGCCGCATCCCGGCGATTTCCGCCAGGCCGGGGTCATCGAGGCCGCGGAGGACCTCAACTTTCCGCTGGTGCCCGCTCACGGCAACCTGCTCGCCGGCTCGGCCCGATCGCTGGTCGAGATCGACACCCGGCAGGTGATCGTGGAGGCGATCAAACGCGCCGAGGATTCAGACGCGGTCGTGATCCGGCTCTATGAGGCGTGGGGCGGAAGCTGCCGCGCTCGGATCAAGACAACTCTGCCCGCCGAGCGCGCGTGGCTCTGCGATCTGCTGGAGCGCGAGCGCACCGAAGTCGAGGTGCGTAATGGCGAGCTGGTGCTGGACTTGCCGCCGTTCAAGATCCTGACGTTGAAGCTCGCGTAACGCACGCCTGACGTCACACGTGCGGAATTTGGGAGCTCCATAGGCACGTGTGTCACCAAACGTGCGGAATTCGCTTAGAGGAGACGCAGCAACCCGGCGGTCGCGGCTGCGCTGGCGACCACGACCAGGAACGGCGCACGCAGCAGCACAGCGACAACCGCGACACCGATCGCGGCAGCGCGCACGTCCAGCACAAGGTGATTGCCCGTGGAAAAAGTGTTCGTCGCGATCAGCGCGGCGAGCAGCGCCACTGGGACCAGCGGGATCGTTCTTTGCACACGGGTGTCCTGCAAGACGCCGGCAGGCAGGGAAAGGCCCGCGAGCTTGAGCGCGTAGCAGGCTGCGCACGCGACCAGGACGCCGGCCCACATCACCGCCGCGACCTCATCACGCCGAACACGGCGACCAGCACCGCCACGATCAGCAGCGGCACACCCGCCGGCACGAACGGCAAGCACACCAGCGTCACCAAGCCCGCGGCGAGAGCGATCGCCATCGGCTCGCGTGCCCGCAATCGAGGCGCGAGCAAGGCGAGGAATGCGGCGGGCGGCGCCGCATCGAGGCCGAGCACCTTCGGGTCGGGGACCAAGTGGGTGGCAAGAGCCCCGGCGAGGGTGCCCAGGTTCCAGAAAATGAACAGCTCCACGCCCGTGGCCCAGAACGCGAACCTGCTCTCGGCCGGCGATTCCCGCGCTATCGCCATCGCGGTCGTCTCATCGATCACGAAATGCGCGGCCGGCAAGCGACGCGGCCCGCTTCGATCCAGGATCGACGACAGCCTCAAGCCATAGAGCGCATTCCGCGTGCCCAGCAGCGCCGCCGTGGCGGCTCCCGCCCAGACGCTGCCACCGGCGCCCACGACCCCGACCAGAGCGAACTGCGATGCGCCCGTGAACATCAGCGCGGAAAGCGCGGAAGTCTGGAACAGCGAGAGTCCGGCCGCGGTCGAGATCGCACCGAACGACACCGCGTACGCGCCGCTGGCAATCGCGATGCCCAGCGCGTCCCGGATGATTGCCCGCCGGGTGCTGACGGTGCCTACTCCGGCGTCACGTACGCGGCGGTCAGGCCGCCGTCGACCAGGAATGTCGTGCCGTTGACGTAGCTCGACTCGTCGCTGGCCAAAAACAGAGCGGCGTTCGCGATCTCGCGCGCCTTCGCCAGCCGGCCCATCGGCAGATGCACGCGGCGACGCTCGTACGCGCCCGGCGTCGAGGCAAAGAGCCGCATCAGCAGCGGCGTCTCCACTGGGCCCGGGCAGAGCGCGTTGACCCGCACGCCCTGGCGGGCGAACTGCACCGCAAGCTCGCGGCTCATCGAGAGCACCGCTCCCTTGGAGGCCGTGTACGCGATCTGCGAGGTGGCGGCGCCGACCAGCGCCACGAACGACGCGACGTTGATCACCGAACCCCCGCCCGATTCCAGCAGGTGAGGGATGCCGTACTTGCAGCACAGATACACGCCCTTCGCGTTCACCGCCTGCACGCGGTCCCACGCGTCGGGCTCGGTGGTGAGGATCGAGTCGTCGTCTGGTGGCATGATGCCCGCGTTGTTGTAGAGAATGTCGATCCTCCCATAGCGCTTCGCCGTCGCCTCATACATCGCCTGCACGCGCTTGGGGTCGCTGACGTCGGCCTGGAAGAAAAAGGCGTCCTTGCACTCGGCCGCGGTCTTCTCTCCCGCCTCCCGGCCGACGTCTGCCACGCACACCCGCGCTCCTTCGGCCGAGAAGAGCAGCGACGCTTCGCGCCCTATCCCGCCGGCCGCGCCGGTGATCACTGCGACTTTTCCGTCCAGCCTTCCCACGACTTACTGATTCTGACGGTGCTCCCGCGCCCGAGCCACGAAGCGCTCGAACAGAACGCGCGCCCACGGCATGTCGACGGTGAGCTCCTCGGGGTGGCACTGCACCGCGACGATCAGGCCGTCATCGGTCTCGACTCCCTCGACTGTTCCATCCTCGCCGCGCGCACTTTGCTGCAAACCCTCGCCAAGCCTCTTGATCGCCTGGTGATGCAGGCTGTTGACGCGCAACTTGTGCTCGCCCGCCGCACGGCCCAGCTCAGATGACGGGTCGACCTCGATCGCGTGCGCAAGGTGGCTTCGCCCGAGCTCGCGCACCTCGTGTCCCTCGAGATGCTGCACGAGCGTGCCGCCCATGGCCACGTTGATCACCTGCTGCCCGCGGCATATGCCGAGCACCGGGACCTCGCGTTCTCGCGCCTGGTGGAACAGCGAAATCTCTGTCTCGTCCAGCTCGGGGTCGGTTTCCAGGACCTTGTCGTCCCGCACCTCGCCGTAAAAGGACGGATCCACGTCCCAGCCGCCGGGCAAGAGCAGGCCGTCCACAGCTGGAAGCGCCCTGGTTCCCGGGACGAGATCCACCGCCTCGGCTCCCGCCGCGATCACCGCCCGCCGATAGGGGGCGAAGTACTTCAAGCCCCGCTTGGGGTGCACGGTGATGCCTATCGTCGGGCGATTGCTACCCGGTTTTGATCTTGGCAAGCTCTTTCACGCGTAGCATCAGCGGCAACGAGGATACTGTAAGGAATGATCCGAATGAGCCCGATATGGATCGAGATGTAACAAACGTCACGAGCCGCTCGCCGGTCATGGAGCTCGTCAGGCAGCGGCTGAACAGCCTGAGCCTCGCCGAGCGAAAGCTCGCCCGTGTCCTGCTTGCGTCCTATCCGATCGCGGGCCTCGAGAGCGTCGTCAGGTTCGCCGAGCGTGCCCGCGTTAGCCCGCCGACGGTTACCCGTTTCATCACCAAGCTGGGCTTCAGTGGATATCCCGAATTCCAGGAGACGCTGCGCAACGAGGTGCAGGCAAGGCTCAGCTCGCCAGTCAGCCGATATCGCGACGACGAAGCGGGGCGCGGAACGGATTCCGTGTTGAGCGACGCGCTCGAGGTCGCAACCCACAACCTGAAAGTCACCCTCGATGTGCTCTCGCACCGCGACGTGAACGAGGCGGTCGAGCTGCTCGCCGACGTGAGGCGCCGCGTGATGGTGCTAGGCGGACGGGTCAGCGCTCCCCTGGCGCGTTATCTCGCCCACCAGCTGCACCTGCTGCGGCCGGGCATCGGCCTGGTGGACGCCGAGCGCAGCACCCCAGCGCAACAGCTCATCGACATGCGCAAAGGCGACATCCTCGTGATCTTCGATTACCGGCGCTACCAGGCGGACACCATCGAGAGCGCGCAGGTGACCTCCGCGCAGGGCTGCAACGTGATCCTTTTCACCGATCCTTGGCTGTCGCCCGCCTCGGCGTTTGCCAGCCAGGTGATCGTGACCGGCGTGGATCAGGTTGGACCGTTTGACTCGCTTGTGGGAGCGATGGCGGTCGTCGAAGGAGTCGTCGCCGCAGTGCTGAACCGCCTCGGGCCGCGCGCGCAATCGCGCATGCGCAACCTGGAAAAGCTGAGGGCCGGCGGCGTGCTCGGTGACTCGGAGAGCGCCTGATCAGCAGCCGCGAATCCGCGCGTAATCCTCGGGTGTGTCCACGTCCACCGGGTGTCTGAGGTTTCCCTCGACCGGCAGCCGGGCGACCAGCTCCGGGCGAGCCCTGATCACCGCGCGGCAGCCCACGTCGCCCTGCAGTGACATCAGGTCGCCCCACAGCTTTCGCTCGAGCACTACAGGCGGGTGGAGGAGCCCGTTGAAGCTGAGCGCGGCCGCCGGCATGCCCGACGTCTCTTGCAGCTCGAGCAGCTGATTCAGCAGAGGGGCTCGGACATCAGGCTGGTCGCCGAGCATGACGACCACCCGGTCAACTCCAGAAGCCAGGGAGGCAAGCCCGGCTTTGAGCGACGACGACATCCCCGCGGCGTGGTCGGGATTGACGAGGACGCCGGCGCGGCCAAAATCCACGCGGGGACGAATCTCGTCCGCCACCGCGCCGAGGACTACCAGCACCTCGTCGAGCTTCGAAGCGTTCGCCTGCGCGACCACCAGCTCGAGCATCGGCCTGCCCTCGATGAGCAGCAGCTGCTTGGGGCTTCCCATGCGGCGCGATGAACCCGCGGCCAGGATCAACCCAGCGGTCGTCACGCCACGATGGGTCGGAGGTAGCGCTCGGGTTCCTTTTGGAAGTTGGACTGGCAGCCGGAACAGCAGAACCAGTACGCCTGGTCGCGGTACTGCGCCGTGTGCTGCGACGTCGTCGGATCGACGGTCATGCCGCAAACCGGGTCCGTCACGAAGACGATCGCGGTTGACTCGACTAGGGCGACGGCAGGTCCGCGCTTCCTGCGCGCGGTCACCAGCTCGGCCATCGTGAGAACGGCGACCTCCGCCTGGTTGACACCGCGCACCTTGCCGGCGGCGGTCCGAATCCTGGCCAGGGTCTTCTCATCCAGTCCGCGGCTGCTCAGCGCCTCGCGCATGGCGGCCGCCCGGCGCGTGCTGGCGATAAGAGCAACTTCGACTTCCGGGTGCGCCAGCGCCGTCTCGAGCGCGTCCTCGTCGTAGTGGCCCATGGTCGCCACGACCGCCCACGTGTCCGGCCCCACCTTGGCGTCGGCAAGATCCAGGCTGCCGAGGACGATGTCGGCTGCAAAGTCTTCTGGCCGGGCTCCTGGATGGACCGAGCAAGTCCGGAAGCCGGCAAGCGAGCCCATCCGGACGAGCGCGTGCGCCGCCGGGCTGTCGCCGAACACCAGGAGCAGGGGTCGCGGCAGACGCGGCTCGATGAAGATCTCCAGCGCGCCCCCGCTCGGGCACGTTGTCGCCACCATGAGCTCGCCGCGCTTTCTTGTCTGCTTCACCTCGGCCGCGGGAACGATCCGCACCAGCTGAGGCACGCCCTCCGACAGGGCGCGCAGCGCCTCACGGCGGACTATCGGCTCAGAGCAGCTGCCGCCGATCCATCCACGCAACCGGCCGTCGCCGGTGATCACCGCCTTGTCACCGGGACGCGCGGAGATCGGCGGCTCGCAGCGCACGACAGTCGCCAGCACGCATGGCGTGCCGGCCGCCGCGTATTCGTGAAGCAGCTCGACTACCTCGTCTGCTATTCGGTGACTCCTTTCGAGCGGAGCGCCGCCCAGACCTTGTCCGAGGTGACCGGCATGTCGATGTTCGTGATTCCGTACGGGGACAGCGCGTCGATGACGGCATTGACGTACGCCGCCGGCGAGCCGACTGTGGCGGACTCGCCGACGCCCTTGGCGCCAAGCGGATGGTGCGGCGAAGGGGTGACGGTCTGGCCGATTTCAAACTTGGGCGTCTCCCACGCGGTCGGAAGCAGGTAGTCCATGAAGTTGGAGCCGATGCAGTTGCCCTCGTTGTCGAAGGTGATGAGCTCCATGAACGCTATGCCGAAGCCCTCCGTCAGACCGCCCTGGATCTGACCTTCGACGATCATCGGATTGATGCGCACGCCGCAGTCGTCGACCGCGACCATTCTTTTCACTTTGACCTGGCCCGTTCCCTTGTCGACGTCGACCACCACCGCGTAGGTGCCGAACGGGTAGGTCATGTTGGGCGGGTCGTAGTAGTGCACGCCCTCGAGTCCGGCCTGCATTCCTTCAGGGAGGTTCGTGTACGCGGCAAAGGCCGCCTCTTGGATGGTCTTCGACTTCTCTGGGGAGCCCTTGACGTAGAACTTCCCGCGCTCCCACACCAGGTCTTCCTCGTTCGCCTCAAGGAGGTGGGCGGCGAGCTTACGGGCTTTCTCACGGAGCTGGCGGCTGACCATCGCAGTCGCCGCGCCCGCCACCGGAGTGCTCCGTGATGCGTAGGTGCCGAGCCCGTACGGAGCTGTGTCCGTGTCGCCCTCCTCGACGAGGACGTCCTGCGCCGGGATGCCGAGCTCTTCGGCCACGATCTGCGCAAATGTCGTCTCGTGTCCCTGGCCCTGGGACTTCACGCCCATCCGCAGCAATGCCTTGCCGGTCGGATGCACGCGCAGCTCTGCGCTGTCGAACATGCGCAGGCCGAGAATGTCGAACTCCGCTCCATGGCCGGCGCCCACGACCTCGGTGAAGCTGGCGATGCCGATGCCGGTCACCTCGCCCTTCTTCCTGCGCGCTTCGACGTCCTTCTTCAGCTCGTCATACCCGAGCTGCTTTAGAGCCACATCCATCGCCTTAGGGTAGTCGCCGCTGTCGTACACCCAGCCGGTCGCGGATGTGTACGGAAACTGCTCGGGCTGGATGAAGTTCTTCATCCGGAACTCTGCCTGATCGAGGCCCAGCTCGAGGGCTGCATTGGTGACCAGCCGCTCGATGAGATAGCTGGCCTCGGTCACCCGGAACGAGCAGCGATAGGCCACGCCGCCGGGCGCCTTGTTCGTGTAGTAGCCATCCGCGGTGACGTGGGCGGTCGGGATGTCGTACGAACCGGTGACGATATGGAACAGCCCCGCCTTGAACTTTGAGGGCTGCGCGTCAGAGAAGAAGGCACCGTTGTCGCTGTCAAGGTGCACGCGAAGGGCGAGCATCTTGCCGTTCTTG
>DATGVE010000036.1:0-2500 GCA_035300725.1 Candidatus Eiseniibacteriota bacterium
GTGGCGGCCTGGGAATGGACAGGGCGAGGCGAGCCGCCCGCGCTTCACAAGGAGCCGCTCGCCTTCGAGCACGTTCCCCTGTCACAGCGGAGCTACAAGTAGCCATGAATCTCACGCTCAGGATCTGGCGGCAGCAAAACACAAAGGCACCCGGCGGCTTCGCCACGTACCCGGTGAAGGACGTGGCGCCCGACGTGTCCTTCCTCGAGATGCTCGACAAGCTCAACGAGGAGCTCCTCGGCCGCGGTGAACCTCCCGTTGCCTTCGAGCACGACTGCCGCGAGGGGATCTGCGGATCGTGCGGATTTCTCATCAACGGCGTGGCGCACGGGGGCCGGCGCGGCACCACCGTCTGCCAGCTCTCCATGCGCTTCTTCAAGGACGGGGACTCTCTCACCCTCGAGCCGTGGCGTTCGGCCGCCTTTCCCATCGTCCGCGATCTGATCGTGAATCGATCGGCGTTCGACCGGATCATCCAGGCTGGAGGGTTCATCTCCGCGCCTACGGGGAGCGCCCCCGCCGCGGACGCCATCCTGGTGGCGAAGGAAGACGCAGACACCGCGTTCGACGCGGCGGCCTGCATCGGCTGCGGCGCGTGCGTCGCCGCCTGCCCGAACTCGGCTGCGATGCTGTTCACCTCGGCCAAGCTCACCCACCTCAACTCGCTTCCGCAGGGTCAGCCGCAGCGCGACGAGAGGACGCTGAGCATGGTCGCCACCATGGGAAACGAGGGCTTTGGCAGCTGCTCGAACCACGGCGAATGCGAGGCGGTATGCCCCAAGGGGATCCCGCTCGAATTCATCGGCAGGATGAACCGCGATTTGATCCGCGCGCTCTGGAATCGCCACCGGGAGGCGCTGATCGTCCCATCCGTCGTACAGGCACCCACTGAAGGGTAAGGAAGAAGGAAGAAGAACATGAGCAGCACACGCGCATCCGCTTTCCCACGCGGCATGGACCTCCTCGATGACCAGGAGCTGAACAAAGGCACTGCATTCACGGAGGAGGAACGGCGCCGCTTCGGACTCGAGGGGCTTCTGCCGCCTCACGTAGCGACGCTGGACGAGCAGGTGGTGCGTGCCTACGAAGCCTACGGGCGGAAGGGCGACGACCTGGAGCGCCATATCTTTCTGCGTGCGCTGCAGGACACGAACGAGGTCCTGTTCTACCGGCTCCTGCTCGACCACATCGAGGAGATGACCCCGATCGTCTACACGCCGGTCGTGGCGCAAGCGTGCCAGCAGTTCAGCCACATCTACCGGCGGCCACGCGGCCTGTTCGTCTCCTGGCCAGCGCGTGATTCGATCCCGACGATCCTGCGCAACCGTCCCAACCGGGAGGTCGACGTCATCGTCGTGACCGACGGCGAACGCATCCTCGGGATCGGCGATCAAGGCGCGGGCGGCCTCGGCATCCCGATCGGCAAGCTGTCGTTGTACTCGCTCATCGGCGGAATCCGTCCGGATCGGACCCTGCCCATCGTGCTCGACGTGGGGACGAACAACCCCGAACGGCTCGCGGACCCCGAGTATCTCGGCTGGCGCCACGAGCGGATCCAGGGAGATGCCTATTTCGATTTCGTCGACCGATTCGTCCAGGCGGTGAAGCAGGAGCTTCCGGGCACCTGCCTGCAGTGGGAGGACTTCGGCACGCCTCACGCCAGGCCAATCCTCCAACGCTACCGGGACGAGCTCTTGACGTTCAACGACGACATCCAGGGCACTGCGGCCACGGCGCTGGGAGCGGTGCTGGGCGCGGTGGCGGTGACCAAGCGCAGCCTGAAAGAACAGCAGATCGTCATGTTCGGAGCCGGATCGGCGGGTATCGGCGTCGCCGACGGGTTGCGGGCGGCGATGCGGCTCGACGGCCTCTCCGAGCAGGAGGCGCGCAGCCGCTTCTGGGTGATCGACAAGGATGGTCTCTTGCACTCGGGGCGCAAGGACCTCCAGCCGGAACAGGCCGTCTATGCGCAGCCGGAGAGCCGCCTCGCGGGGTGGCCGCGGAGCTCGGGCGGAAACATCGGGCTGGCCGACGTGGTCGGCAAGATCGAGGCGTCGACCCTCATCGGTCTCTCCACGGTCCAGGGAGCATTCTCCGAGCCCATCGTGCGGGAGATGGCCCGCAAGTCGCCGCGCCCGATCATCTTCCCGCTCTCGAATCCCACTTCCAAGTCGGAGGCGAGGCCCGAAGATCTCATGACTTGGACGGACGGGCGCGCGCTGGTGGCGACCGGATCGCCGTTTGCCCCGGTCAGCTACGGCGGGCGCACGATCCGCATCCCACAGTGCAACAACGTCTATATCTTCCCCGCCATCGGTCTCGCGGTGGTGGCCTCCGGCGCCAAGCGCGTGACCGAGGGAATGATGCTCGCGGCCGCTCGCGAGCTCGGGAAGAATTCACCTGCCCTTGCGGATCCCTCCGCGCCCCTCCTTCCTGGGCTCACGAGTCTTCGGAAGGTGGCCGCGCACATCGCGACAGCGGTCGGACTCCAGGCACAAGC
>DATGVE010000037.1:0-26338 GCA_035300725.1 Candidatus Eiseniibacteriota bacterium
GCCAGCCGTGAGATCACGATCTCGGCCAAAGAGGGTGGAGGCAATCAGGAAGGCAACTTCCGGCTGCGGCTCGCCGTCCAGAAGGCTCGTGAGATCAACATGCCGGCCGACAAGATCCAGAACGCGATCAATCGCGGGACAGGCGATCTCGGCGGCGAGCGGATGGAAGAGGTGCGCTACGAGGGCTACGGGCCTGCCGGCGTCGCGGTCATGGTCGACGCTGTCACTGACAATCGCAACCGCACCGGCGCCTCGATCCGGCACCGCTTCGCCAAGCTCGGCGGCAACCTCGGCGAGTCGAATTCGGTCGGCTGGATGTTCGAGCGCAAGGGCGTGATCACCGTGAATGCGGGTAAGCACGATCCGGAAGAAGTCGGCCTCGCCGCGATCGAAGCGGGTGCCGATGACGTGCAGGTCGACGGCAAGTCGGTCGAGATAACGACGCCGCCCAACAGCTTCGAGAAGGTGAAGGCGGCGGTGGAACAGCTCGGCGTCACCATCGACAATGCCGAGATCACTATGCAGCCCAAGCAGACCGTGGCAGTGGACGAGGACAAGGCTGCAGCAGTGCTGAGGCTCATGGAGTCACTCGAGGAAGACGACGACGTCCAGCAGGTTTACGCCAACTTCGACATCCCAACCAACGTCCTTGAACGCGTCTCAGCACAGGTATGAATGAAACAGGCTGATGGGTCGCAAGTAGGCCGGATTCACTCCGGCCGTCTCCCAGACGTTCAACTTCCAAGCGCCTCCCAAACGTCGCCTGGAGAGCTCCAGGAGGGGGCCCGCGGGGGAGGACCTCAGTCCTCACCCGCGCTGTTCGACATCCCAACCAACGTCCTTGAACGCGTCTCCGCACAGGTGTAAAAGCTGATGGACAAATGCCTGGTAGCCGCAACGGACTGATCCTCGGGATCGACCCTGGGCTCGCGAGCACCGGTTTCGCGCTGCTGTCCGAGCCCAACCTCGTTTTGACATGCAGCACTGTCATCACACGACCAGGGCGCGACGGCGAGCGATTGCTCGTGATCACGAACCACCTGCGCCGGCTGCTCAACGATCACCCGCCGGGCGAGGCTTCGCTCGAGGAGCTGTTCATGGGCCGCAACGCGACGAGTGCTGTCGCGGTGGCGCAGGCACGCGGCGCGATCCTTGCTGTGCTCGAGGAGCGTGGCGTCCCAGTCTTCGAGTACAAACCGAGCCAGGTCAAGGTGATCCTCACGGGCTACGGCAACGCGGACAAGGCGCAGATCGCGCGCATGCTCGCGGCGCAGGTGAAGGTGCCTGAGGGTCGCCTCGACGACCACGCGCGCGACGCCATCGCGATCGCCGTGTGCCACGCGCGAAGCCGCCGCTTCAGCAGGGCAGTTTCGTGATCGCGCATTTGAGCGGGGTCGTGCGCCGCGCGGGACCAGACTTCGTGGTGGTCGACGTCGGCGGTGTCGGGTACATGGTCAGCGTCGCGACCGGGACTCGCCAGCAGCTTCCGCCGCCGGGCGGCGCGATCGACCTCCACATCCACACGCAGGTCCGAGAGGACCAGCTCGCGCTGTACGGCTTTGTCACCGTGGACGAGCTGGACATGTTCGAGATGCTGATCCAGGTCGATGGGGTTGGCCCCAGAGTCGGGCTCAACATACTCAGCTCCGCGAGCCTCGACGTCCTGAAGCGCGCGATAGTGGCCGAGGATGCATCTCCGATCAGGCGAGCCAGCGGGGTGGGGCCGCGCACCGCGGCGAAGGTGATCATCGAGCTCAAGCCGCGGCTCGACGCCATGGCCGAGCTGGAGGTCGTGCCGCGCGCGGCGGCGATCGCCGGCGACGGCGTCGTCCCGAAAGCCGTCGAGTCGGCGCTGCGCAACCTGGGCTTCTCCTCGCAGGAGGCTCGGACCGGCATCGAATCGGTGGACTGGAAATCGACACCCTCCACTCAAGAAGCGCTCGCGGTCGCGCTCAAGGCCTTGGGAAGGAAATGAGCGACGTAGTTCTCGACGCTCGGGCGGACGACGAACAGTTCGACAGGACGCTGCGCCCGCGGCTGCTATCCGAATACGTGGGCCAGGAGCAGGTGCGCGAGAATCTCAGCATCCTGCTCGAAGCGGCCCGCCGCCGGAACGAGCCGGTCGAGCATGTCCTCCTGTGTGGTCCGCCAGGGCTCGGCAAGACCACTCTCGCCCACATCATCGCCAACGAGCTGGGCGTGGCGATCAAGGTCAGCTCCGGGCCCGCGATCGACCACCAGGGCGCGCTCGGCTCGATCCTCCTCAACCTGACCACTCGCGACGTCTTCTTCATCGACGAGATCCACCGCTTGAACGCGGTCGTCGAGGAATCGCTGTACCCGGCGCTGGAGGATTTCCGCTTTGACGCCGTGCTGGGCAAGGGAGTCGGGGCGAGCGCCGCGACGCTGCCGCTTCCGCATTTCACATGTGTCGGCGCCACGACACGTCAGGGCCTGCTCAGCGGCCCTCTTCGCGACCGCTTCGGCGCGGTTTACAGGCTCGACTTCTACACCAAGGCCGAGCTTGAGAAGATCGTCACGCGGTCGGCGAGGATCCTGGAGATCGAGGTCCCGCCGGCCGCTATCTCGGAGATTGCGCGGCGCTCGCGTGGCACGCCGCGGATCGCCAACCGACTTCTGCGCCGGGTCCGCGACTTCGCTCAGGTGCGCGGCGACGGCCGGGGAACTGTCGAGATCACGAGGCAGGCGCTGGCCATGCTGGAAATTGACGAGATCGGTCTCGAGCCGGTGGATCGCCAGCTGTTGCAGACCTTGATCCTGAAGTTCAAGGGCGGCCCTGTCGGACTGGACACGATCGCCACCTCGCTGTCCGAGGAGCCGGAGACCATCGAGGACGTCCACGAGCCCTACCTCATCCAGATCGGGTTTCTCGCCCGGACGTCACGCGGTCGCGTGGCCACGGAGCTCGCCTACCGGCACCTGGGCATCACCCCACCCGACCCGGGACCGCAGCAGACCCGCCTACTTTAGGCGACAACTTTGGCGGGATAGGGCCACTTCGACCGAGTTGGTCGTATGCCGGG
Organism: Candidatus Eiseniibacteriota bacterium; assembly: GCA_035300725.1. GTDB lineage: Bacteria > Chloroflexota > Dormibacteria > Dormibacterales > Dormibacteraceae > Palsa-870. The sequence continues at coordinate 3,045 of DATGVE010000037.1, forward strand.
TAATGGAGAGCGCCATTCCGGTCGAGTTGGTCGTATGCCGTACTGTTGAAACCATGCAGGACATCGGGCGCCTGCTCCTGGTCTTTGGCGTGCTGCTGGCGGTGATCGGCGGCGGCCTGATGCTCTTCGGCCGGTTCCACCTGCCAGGCGACTTCACGTTTCGCAGCGGAAACGTGACGGTTCATATCCCGATCGCCACCAGCATCATCCTGTCGATTGTCCTGACCGTCGTCTTGAGCCTCTTCTTCCGGCAGCGATAACCTGGCCTTCGCGCCGGTCTGAAACCGCATTGCTTTGCGTCCACCTTGCCAAACCGCACGAAGCGGTTTCAGACCGATGTGAACGACGGCGCCAGGTGGTCTGGGTCTCCCAGACCACCTGATCGGTCAGCGAAGCCGTCGCCTATGGATGCCTAGAGTCGCGAGTGTGATGGCAGTGCAGGCGCCGTACTTCACTCCATCGGTAGACTGATCGGCTGCCGTGCAGATAGTCCTCAGCTGGCCAGTCCGCCTGTTCATCGTCGTCGTGCTGGCCTTTTCCATCTTCGTCGACGGCGCAGGCTACGTCTACCGCATAGCCAACCATTACCCGCTCACGGGTAACGTCCCCGGCTTGCCTCCGAACTTTGGTGGCTGGCAGCTCTACGTCCATAAGGGCCTCGACCTGGCGGGCGGCACGCACATCGACTACAGGCTCATCAACTTTCCACCCTCACAATCGCGAGCCGATGTCCAGAAGAAGACCATCGACGTGATCAACAAGCGCGTTAACTCACTTGGCGTCAGCGAGCCCGAAATCCGCGGCGCCGGGTCGAACTATGACCGGATCACAGTCGACCTCGCCGGCGTGACGGCCGACCAGGCGCAGAAGACCATCGGCGCGGTCTCCAAGCTCGTCTACACGAAATGGGTGAAGGACGCCGCTGTGACCGGCGGGCCGGTCCCCGGCTACAGGCCTGCCTTCGTGGGCTTGACCGGAGACGACATCCAGAACGCCACGGCCACCATCGACCAGAGCGGCGTGGGCTGGGTGGTCAACATCAGCTTCACCTCGCGCGGGGCCGGCATCTTCGCGGACCTCACCCGCGCGAACGTCGCCGCCTGTCCGGGTGCCGGCACCGACTGCCCGGAGCGACACCTCACCATCTGGCTGGACCTGACGCAGAAGGACATCGACAGCTGGGCTGACCCGGCTTACGCCTCCAAGGTTTACTCGCCTTACGACACCGCGTGCCTGGCCAATCAGACGCCGGACACGGTCTGCGGGAAGAAGCTGACCGACCCGACCACTCTTACGGAGATCGCTGGCGGCCAAGCGGTGATCAGCGGCGGCTTCACGCAGGCGAGCGCGCAGGACCTCGCGACCGGCATCAACGCGGGTTCGCTGCCGGTGGACCTCCAGGTGCTCGACGTGATCCAGGTCGGTTCGACTCTCGGCGCGGAGTCGGTCAAGCTGAGCCTCGCGGCGGGACTGCTGGGCCTGTCAATCGTGGTGCTTTTCATGATCCTGTACTACCGCGTGCCCGGACTGCTCGCAAGTCTTGCCCTGCTCTTTTACGCCGCCGCGGTCCTTGCCCTCTTCAAGGTGATACCCGTCACCGTGACGCTGGCCGGAATCACCGGGTTCATCCTCTCGGTGGGAATGGCGGTCGACGCCAACGTCCTGATCTTCGAACGCTTCAAGGAAGAGGTACGCGCGGGCCGCACCATCCCGGCCGCCGTCGATGCAGCGGTGAGACGTGCCTGGCCCGCGATCCGCGACTCGAACAGCGCGACGTTCATCACCTGCTTGATCCTCGGTTTCATCGGGCCTCCGCAGGTCAAAGGCTTTGCCCTCACCCTGGGCCTCGGTGTCGTGATCAGCCTGATCTCGTCGATTGTCGTGACCCACAACCTGCTCGCCATCGTCATGACAGGGAGCGGATTCCGCCGGCCGGCGCTCATGGGAGTTGACCGTGTCCGAAATGTCTGACATCGCGCAGGGGAAGCAGTCGGCTGACATAACATCCGACGCGAGTCCAGCGGTAAGTCCTCAGCGCGAGCCTCGCGTCCGAAGGCTCAACATCATCGGCCGGCGCAACCTCTTCTTCGCGATCTCGCTGTTGATCATCATCCCCGGCATGTACTCGATGGTGACCAGGGGTTTCTTGCTCGGCATCGACTTCGCGGGCGGCACCGAGTTCACCCTGAACTTCAGCAACCAACCATCCGTCGCGCAGGTCGAGCAAGCGGTCGCGGCCGAGACGATCCACGGCCAGAGCATCGACGGCTCCGTGATCCAGACCGGCAATGGCGACTTCCTGATCCGTGCCCGGCCGATGCTGCCGCAAGAACAAAAGGTGGTCGAGGATGACCTCCAGAACAAGCTTGGACCGATGGTGGTCCGCCAGGTGCTCGAAGTCGGACCCACCATCGCCGGCGAGACGATTCAGTTCGCTTTACTTGCCGTCGTCCTGGCCTCAGTTGCCATCCTGTTCCTGCTCGCGATTCGGTTTCACAACCTGCCCGGGGGATGGCGGGCCGGCTTTCAATTCGGTGGCTCGGCCCTTGCCGCGCTGCTGCATGACGTCTTCCTGCTGACGGGCATCTTCTCGATCATGGGCAAGGTCCTGAACTGGCGGATTGGAGAGATCGACAGCTTCTTCGTCGTCGCCGTGCTCACGGTGGTCGGCTTCTCGGTGCACGACACCATCGTCGTCTTCGACCGGATTCGCGAAAACCTAAGGGTCAGTCAGCGGCTCTCCTTCGAGCAGGTGGTGAACCTCAGCATCATGCAGACCGCGGCGCGGTCCATCATCACGAGCTTCACGGTCGTCCTCGTGTTGGTGGCGATCCTGATTGCCGGCGGCTCCACGCAGAAGGGCCTGGCGCTCGCGCTTCTCATCGGCATCGTCTCAGGGACGTACAGCTCGATCTTCAACGCCGCCCCACTGCTCGTGGTCTGGAGGCGGCTGCAGCCCCTGCGTTAGGCGGTCGAGCCTCGGTGGTAAGGTGTCCTCAGACACCCTCACATGCCAACATGGCCAATACCGTCCATCAGAGAGCTGCTCGAGCCCACCATCAAACACATGGGTTACGAGCTCTACTCGCTCGACCAGTCAGGTCACTCGGGACGGACGCTGCGCATCTCGATCGACCGCAATGAGCCGATCAAGATCGAGGATTGCGAACGCGTGAGCCGCGTCGTCGGGCCATTGCTCGATCACTCCGAGCTGATCGACGGTCCCTACGACCTGGAGGTCTCGTCTCCCGGCGCCGAGCGCCCCCTGCGCAGTCATGGGGAGTACGAGAGGTTCAACGGCAAGAGGGTCAACGTGCGTTATCGCACCGGAGAGGCGGAGACGGTAGTGGAAGGCCAGCTCGTGGCGGTCGATGAGGCGGGCATCGCCGTGCAGGCACTTGGTGCGCGAGGTCGGGCACCGGTAATCGTTCATATCGGATGGAGTGACGTTGTCGCGGGCAGGCTCGCGGTCTCCTTCTGAGCCCTCCACCGAGAGCCTGGGCGAGGCGCTGACCGCGCTATGCGCCGAGGTCGGCATTCCGTTTGAGGAGATGCTGCAGACGGTGGAGAGCGCGCTCGCCGTCGCGTACGTGCGGGCATTCAACCCGGCTGGATTCATCACGGTGAAGCTCGATACAAAGACTGGCGCCCTTGACGTGCGGAGCCGCACCGTGAGGCCCGACGGAGCGGAGATGATCGAGTCGCTGCCGTCCGAGCCCTTCAAGAGGATGGCCGCTCAGACCGCCAAGCACGCGGTGCTTCGTTACATCCACGACCTCGAGCGCGAGAAGGTGATGCGCGATGTCGCCGAGCACAAGGGCGAGCTCGCCAGCGGCGTGGTGGATCGCATCGAGGCCGGCACCGTCTTCGTCGATCTCGGTCGCATCGAAGGTGTGATGCCGCCCGAAGAGCAGATTCCTGGCGAGCAGCTTCACCCGGGCAAGCCGGTGCTGGTCGTAATCCTCGAGGCGCAGCGCAACCCCAGGCAAGCGCAGGTTCGCGTTTCGCGCGGAGCCCGCTCATTTGTTCACCGCCTGCTCGAAGCCGAAGTGCCGGAGATCAAAACCGGCACCGTCCAGATCAGGTCCATCGCCCGCGAGCCAGGCCTGCGGACCAAGGTTGCCGTGGCGTCGACCGAGCCGGGCCTGGATCCCGTCGGCGCGTGTGTCGGCCCTAAGGGCGTGCGGCATCGCGCGATCCTGAGCGAGCTTGGCAACGAGCACGTGGACATCGTCCCGTGGTCGGACGACGTCGAGGTCTTCGTGGCCTCGTCGCTCGGCCCGGCCAAGGCAGAGGGCGTTTCGATCGACCGGGGGACCCGGACCGCGACGGTGCTGGTGCCGCGAGGGCAGCTGTCCCTGGCCATCGGGCGCGACGGCCAGAACGCCCGGCTCGCCGCCAAGCTGACCGGCTTCCGGATCGACATCAAGCCGAGCGAGACAGATGAGCCCGAAACAGCGTCATGAGCCGGTCCGGACGTGCGCCGGCTGCCGCGAGGAAGCCGGGAAACAGGCTCTGATCCGCATCGTCCGCAGGCCGGAAGGCGGCGCGGCGATCGACCGCACGGGCCGGGCCAGCGGGCGTGGCGCGTATGTCCATGACGACCCAGGCTGTGTCGATTTGGCCCGCAAAAAGCGCTCGCTCGACAGGTCGTTGCACACGACCATCCAGCCCGAGTTGTGGTCTGAATTGATCCGCTAGCCGCCCGCCCTTCAGGTTTCGAATTCGCCCTGGGCGGCATAATCAGTAGTTCGGCCATGAAATCACACGAACTCGCACGCGAACTTGGGATCAGTCAAAAGGAGCTGGTGAACTTTCTCCAGCAACGACGACTGACGCGAAACGCTGCCGCGCCGCTGGCGCCGGGAGCAATCGAAGCTGCGCGTTCGGCGTTCAAACCGACCTCTGTAGCCGTGAAGGTCGAAGCCAATGGCGACCGGCGCGTCGTCCTGCCGCCGACCCTATCTGTCAAGGACCTTGCAGAAAAGCTCGGCGTTAGCCCGGTCGAGGTGATCAAGAAGCTCATGGCCTCGAAGATCCTGGCCACCATCAACCAGGTCATCGACTTTGCGACCGCGGAGATCGTCGCCGACGAGTTCGGCTTCACGGTCGAACCGGTCTTGAGCGAAGACGTGGTCGCCATCGAGTCGGCCGAGGGTGAAGGCGATGTCGTCACGACCTCGCGCGAAGAGCTCTTCTCGCTCGCCAACGAGGACCCGGCCAAGCTGGTCGTCAGACCTCCCATCGTCACGGTGCTTGGTCACGTGGACCACGGCAAGACCTCGATCCTCGACGCCATCCGCAAGACGCGAGTCGCCGCCGGCGAGGCCGGAGGCATCACACAGCGAATCGGTGCCTACAAAATCGAAACGGCCGACGGACATCCGGTGGTCTTCATCGACACGCCCGGCCACGAAGCATTCACCGCGATGCGCGCCCGTGGCGCCCAGGTCACGGACGTCGTCGTCCTTGTAGTCGCGGCCGATGACGGCGTGATGCCTCAGACCGTCGAAGCAATCCACCACGCGCGCGCCGCCAAGGTGCCGATCATCGTCGCCATCAACAAGATCGACAAGGACGGAGCGAACCCGGACCGTGTGCATCAAGAGCTCGCGACGCAAGGCATTGTGACGCGCCATTACGGCGGCGAGCACGAGTGCGTCCACCTCAGCGCCAAGACCGGGCAGGGCATCGACGACCTGCTCACCACCATCGTCCTGTCGACGGACATCCTCGAGCTGAAGGCGAATCCCGACCGCAACGCGATCGGCACCATCGTCGACGCTCACCTGGAGCGGGGGAGAGGACCTGTTGCGACGGTGCTCGTCCAAGCCGGCACGTTGAAAGTCGGCAACGACTTCGTGTGCGGCCACATCTACGGCCGTGTGCGCGCACTCGCGGACGACCTCGGACGCAGCGTGACGGATGCGCCGCCCGCAACCCCGGTGGTCGTCTCTGGTATGAGCGAGGTGCCGCAAGCGGGCGATATCTTCCAGGTCGTCGGCTCGGAAAAGGTGGCGCGCCAGATCGCTCTCACGAAGCTGTCCGAGAAGCGCACCCAGGAAGCGGCCAGGGACTTCGCGCCCCGCATTACTCTCGAGGAGCTCGCGCGGCGCGCCAAGGAAGGCGAGGTCAAGGAGCTCAGCCTTGTCGTCAAGGCCGACGCGCAGGGCACGCTCGAAGCGGTGCTCAGCGCTTTGCAGAAGATCGAGGATCCCGTGGTTGCGATCAAGATCGTCGGCACGGGTGTCGGCGCGGTCAGCGACTCGGACCTGCTCCTTGCCGGCGTGTCGAACGCGATCATCGTCAGCTTCAACCTCAAGCCCACCCCCGCGTCCACCGCGGCGGCCGAGAGGGCGAAGGTCGAGGTTCGCTATTACGACGTCATCTACAAGCTGACGGAAGACGTCGAGCGCGCCGCCAAAGGTTTGCGCGAACCAACGTATCGTCAGATCCGCGAGGGCATGGTCGAGGTCATCACCCCGATCAAGATCCCCCGGCTCGGAGTGATTGCCGGCAGCCGGGTCCTGGAGGGCAAGGTCAGCCGTGGAGGCTGGGTCAAGCTGCTGCGGGGCAAAGAGCAGGTCTTCGAAGGCAGGATCAGCTCACTCAAGCATTTCAAGGAAGACGTTCGGGAGATGCCCGCGGGGCAGGAATGTGGAATCGCTGTCGAGGGTTACGAGTCGTTCGAGCCCGGTGACAAGATGGAGACATACCGACTCGAGCGAGAAGAAATCTAGGCAACGAGCAGTGCGTTGCTGAATGCGGAGGTCGTCATGACCAGCTACCGCGCGGACCAGGTCGGAGAGCAAGTACGTGAGGAGATCATGTCCATCATTCGGCGCGAGCTCAAGGATCCGCGAATCGGGTTTGTGAGCATCACATCGGTGCGCATGTCGCCGGATCTCCGGTCGGCGCGCGTGCGCGTCAGCGTGCTTGGCAACCCGGAGCAGCAGAAGGAATCGCTCGCCGGGCTGGTCTCGGCAAAAGGTCTCATCCGCCACGAGCTTGGACGCCGGCTCCAGAACCTCAAGTTCTCTCCGGACATTCGCTTCGAGCTCGACTCCTCGATCGAATACAGCGTTCACATCAACGAGTTGTTGAAAGAAGTGCTGCCTCACAACGGGGCAGAGCCAGGGGAGGGAAAGTCATAGCAACGGCGAAGAAGACCCCCGACGTCTTGGACGAGATCAAGGAGCTGATCGATGCCAACCAAGAGATCCTGATCTTCGGCCACAAGGATGCCGACGGCGACACCCTTGGGTGCAGCCTCGCGTTCGCGGAGGCTCTGCGTACCGCCGGCAAAGACGCCTGGGTTCTCATCCCGCCACCCCTTCCGCAGATGTACGAGTTTCTGCCCGGCTTCGAAGACATTCAGGCCGAACCCCCACACGGCGTCGACCCGCAGCTGGTGTTCTTCTTCGACTCCGGAAACCTCGAACGCTCCGGGAGCAGCGTCAAGCAGATTGCTTCGCACGCGACGATCGTCAACATCGACCACCACCCGTCGAATTCCAGGTTCGGTGATGTCAACGTCATCGATCCGGAGGCTTCGGCTGTTGGACAGATGGTCATGGAGATGCTCGATCACTTCGGGTACCCGATCACAAAGACGATGGCGACCAACCTGTATGTCGCGCTCCTGACCGACACCGGCGGGTTCCGTCACGAGAACACGACGCCCCGCGCGCTGGACGATGCCGCCAGACTGGCTCGCCTGGGTGCTGATCCGGGCCGCATCGCAACAATGGTTTACAAGATGAGGCCTGAGACCACGCTCAAGCTGAACGGCATAGCCCTCGCCACCATGCGAGTCGAGATGGAAGGACGGCTTGCGTGGGCAAAGGTGACGCGCCGAATGCTGAAAGAAGCCAACGCGGTAATGGCCGAATCCGAGGGCATCATCGACACTCTCAACAGCATCGCGGGGCTCGAGCTCGCCATCCTCTTCAAGGAGGTCAACGACTCGCTGACCAAAATCAGCGTGCGCAGCCGTGGAGCCGTGGACGCCGCAGCGTTGTGCGCTTCGTTCGGAGGCGGCGGCCACATCCGCGCAGCGGGTGCGGAGATCGAGCGTCCGATGGACGAAGCCGTGCGGATGGTGCTGGCGGCCGCCAAGGAGGCGATCGTTGCCACCTCTTCTCAAAGCTGAGGTAACCGCCAAGCGGAGGGTTCCTAGCTTTCAGACTGGAATCCTCAACCTGGACAAAGCGGCGGGAGATACCTCGTTCGCTGTTGTCAACCGTCTGCGCCGGCTGACCGGCGCCAATCGCGTCGGACATGCCGGCACGCTTGACCCGCTGGCCACCGGTGTCCTCCCGATCCTTTTCGAGTCCGCAACGCGGCTCGCCGAATTTGCGCTGAAGCTTCCCAAGACCTACGTGGCCGACATCCACCTCGGATTCACCACTGCGACCGACGATGCGGAGGCCGAGCTGCAGCCTGTCGGTGATCCGAGCGGGCTGAGCGCGGCAGACGTGCTCGATGGCTTGGCCGCGTTCTCGGGGCGCTTCCTTCAGGAGCCGCCCGCATTTTCCGCGGTCAAGGTGGACGGCACGCGCGCCTATAAGCTGGCGCGCCGCGGCGACGAGCCCAAGCCGCGGGCGCGGGAGGTCGAGGTGTATGAGTCGCGTCTGCTCGACTTCACGCCCGGTCCCCATGCGGTGGCCCGCGTCGAGATCCACTGCGGCAGCGGCACCTATCTGCGCTCCATCGCGCGAGACCTCGGCCGAGGCTTGAACGTCGGCGGCTATCTGGGACGACTCGTACGGACGGCCTACGGTGGCTTGACGATCGACTCGGCTGTTCGCACCGCGGACCTCGAAACAGCCGAAGACGTGCGCGCCCGGCTGCTTCCGGCCGAAGTCATACTGCCGGACATGGAGCAGGTCAAGCTCAACGTCGAGCAGGAGGCCATGGTCCGCCAGGGCCGTGCGGCGCGCGTGTTCCCGGAACCAGGTCAAGGCCAGCTTCGCGCTCACGATCTTGCCGGCCGCCTGGTCGCGCTCGGACACGCCGATCCCTTGCGGCGCACGTTCGTGCCCGACAAGGTGCTCAGCTGAGGAGAGGACGCTGAAGGTGAGGCATCCGGCGTGGCGGCGAGAGATTCGGTGTCCAGGTGGCTGCAGTGCTAGGCGCCGCCGAGCACCGCAGCAAAGCGTATTCGTCAATACACGTCGCGAGGAGCGGAGGCGGCAACAACGCAATGCGGCCGCATGGGCGCCGAAGATCCGTCGACGCGCCGGAGGCCTCACCTGGTAGTCCATCTCGGACTTCCCACGAGCCCGATCGGGGCTGTGGCGCTCACGATCGGCAGCTTCGACGGCGTCCACCTCGGCCACATCGATGTGATCCGCCACGTGCTAGACGCGGCGAAGGCGGACGGCTCGCAGCCGGCGCTGATCACCTTTGAACCACATCCTCGCGCCGTGCTCGACCCCGCGAACAGCCCGCAGTCGATCACGACCCTTCAGGAAAAGCTCGCGCTGATCGAGGCGACGGGCATTGAGCACGCCATCGTGATGCGGTTCGACCGCGAGCTGTCGTCGCTCTCCCCGCAGGAATTCATCGACCGGCTCTCGGCGGTGATGGATCTTCGTCGGTGGGTAATCGGGTACGACTTCGCCTTTGGGCGCGGTCGTACCGGCAGCGCGCAGTGGCTGCGCGAGCATGGCCACCAGGTCGATGTCGTTCCTCCATTCTTGATCGATGGGCGCGAGCTCCACAGCTCAGAAGTGCGCAGGCTCATCACCTCCGGCGACGTCGAGCACGCGAATCGCCTTCTTGGGCGTGAGTACACGATGGCCGGGCCGGTCGAGGCGGGGGAAAGAGTCGGCAGGCGCCTGGGATTCCCAACGGCGAACATCGGGGTCGAGCCCAACAAGCTGATCCCGGCGCTGGGGGCATATGCCGGTCGAGCGCGCTCGTCCGAGGGCGACTTTGTCGCGGCACTCTCAGTGGGCTACCGCCCGACATTCGGCGGTACGCAGATGCGTGTTGAGGCTTTCCTGCTGGACTTCGAAGGCGACCTCTACCAGAAGCGCATCGAGCTGCGCTTCGTGCGTTACCTGCACCCAGACATCAAATTCCCGACCCCCGAGGACCTCGTCATACAGCTCAAGCAGGACGTCGCCGACACGCGCCGCATCGCCGGTAAATGACGAAGGTTCTTGTCATCGGGGGTGGGATCGCTGGGTACTGCGCCGCGATGGCGGCTCGTCGCGACGGGGCTGAGGTCACCGTGGTCGCGAAAGCGCCGGGCGCAACCGCGCTCTACGCCGGCGGGATGGAGGTGATCGACGACCTGGACGCCGTCCTTGCCCACCAGCCGCATCATCCCATCACGCGACTCGGTCTCGATTCGGTTCGATTGGCGAGCGAGCTCGACACCGCAATCCATACTCTCCAGCTCGCACTCGAGAAGGACGGCCTGAAGTTCGAGGGCTCGTGGCGAACCCGTGGTTTGTACGCCGACATCCACGGGTTGGCCAGGCCGGCCAACCTCGTGCCTGCCTCGGTGGCCGGTGGCGAGCTGCGCGCGCTCCAGGGCCGGCGGGTAGCGGTCGTCGGGGTGAAGGAAGTCGGCGATTATGACGCAGCGTCGACTGCGCAAGCACTGAAGGAGCTACACGGCATCGAGGCCTTCCCCGAGGAGGTGAGCATCCCGGACCTTCCCCAAGCCGCCTCGCTAACCGACCTCTACGGGCGGCGCGCCCCGCAGCCGTCGCGAACCCGGACGGTGGCGAACGCGTATCCGCCCGGATTCACGAACCTGCCCTCGGGAAGCTTCGAGCTGCTGGCTTCGCCACCTTCGCCACATGGCTGGCGCTTGCAGCAGGCGATCGCGCTCGGCATCGTGAGAGGTCATGTCACGTCGCTTGAAACTGGACGAGGGCGCGTCACCTCGGCTCGCGCCGGTGACCGGACGTTTCGCGCGGACGCGTTCGTGTTCGCCGCCGGACATCACATCGGAGGCGGGCTCGACGGCGGGCGCATGACCAGTGAGCCGATTTTGAAGCTCGGTGTTTTTCACGACGGCACACCGGTGACGCGCATGGGCACGCGCCTTCAACACCTGCAATACCTGGATCCCGGCGAGGAGCTTCGCAGCGGGCTTGCGACTGACAAGCGCCTTCATCCCCTGGACGAAAACGGTGACGCTCCCTACTTGAACCTCTATGCCGCGGGCGCAGTCCTCGGCGGCTACGCGTACAGCGGCCCGTGTGGCTTCGGAGTTCCCATCCTCACCGGCTGGCTGGCGGGGCGGTGGGCGGCCAAGCAAGAGTGAGGGCCGACCTTGAGAAGATCGTCGGCTCCGCGGCGGTCGACGAGAGGCCTGTGCGCGACATGTGGCCGCTCGCGATCATGGACGCACGCGCCGGCAAGCCGCCTCCGCGCGTGCTGGTCGTGCGGCCGGCGGACCGCGAGCAGGTCGCGGCCATCCTGCGCTGGGCGGGTGCGAATCGAGTCAGGGTGACACCGATGGGCGGAGGCACCGGCGTCTGTGGCGCCCTGTCGCCCGAGGCGGACGAGGTGGTGCTCGACATGGGCGCCTTCGACCGCATCGTCGAGGTCCACCAGACGAACCTCATGTGCCGCTGTGAATCCGGAGTCAACGGACTTGTCCTCGAAAAGCACCTGAACGAAAGCGGGTTGACACTCGGGCACTTTCCCAGCTCGCTGCCGGGGACGACGCTGGGCGGCCTCATCGCGACCCGGTCGTCGGGCCAGGAATCAAGTCGGTACGGCAGCATCGAGGACATGGTTCTGGGGCTCGACGTTGTCCTTCCCGATGGGACGTTCGCAGAACCACGACCCGGACCTCGATCCGCAGCGGGGCCGGCGGTGCATCAGCTCTGGCTTGGCTCGGAGGGTGCGCTCGGTGTCGTGGTTGGGGCAGTCCTGCGAGTGCACCGCTTGCCAGAAGCTGTGATCGGCCGCGGCTATGGGTTTCCCGACCTCGCCACCGGCCTGGAGGCGATGCGGGCGATCATGCAGGCCGGCATCCGGCCGCAGCTCCTGCGGCTCTATGACGCCGACGACACAGCCTTCAACGGCTACGACTTGCTGGATTCGGGCGGGTGCCTACTCGTCGTCGCCACCGCGGGCGTGCCAGGCGTCGCGGCAGCCGAAGCCGAGGCGGTGAAGACCCTGACCCGTGGGGCGACCGACCTCGGTGACGCTCCCTGGGTCCGGTGGCAGGACCACCGCTTCGCACTCTCGGCGGAGCGGATGAAATCCCTCCTCGAACCGGCCGGCGCATACCTGGACACGATCGAGCTCGCGGCACCCTGGACGGTGCTGCCCGAGCTTCACACGCGAGTCAAGACCGCAATAGCTGTCGGTGGACTGGCGTTATGCCACTTCAGTCATGCCTACGAGCAGGGCTGCTGTGCGTACTTCACGTTCGGCGGCTCCGGTGCAACTGAGCAAGACGCTCGCGAGGCGTATGGGCGGGCGTGGGATGGCGCGATGAACATCGCACTGGAGCTTGGTGCGACGATCAGCCATCACCACGGAGTGGGCCAGGTCCGGGCTCGTTGGGTGGCCGACGAGATGGGAGGTTGGATTCGAGTGTGGCGATCGATCAAGGACAGCCTTGACCCCAGGGGGGTCATGAACCCACATGCCGTCGGAGGTGCACCATAGCCGCCCGGCCCGGGGCACCGATCCTGTTCATCGTCAACCCTTCCTCGGGTAATGGCAAGGCGGGACGCGAGTGGGCAGGAGTGGAGACCTGGTTGCCCGGCACAGGCCTCCCGTACGAGGTGATGCGCACCACGCGCCCGATCGAGGCGACCGAGATCGCCTCGCGCGCGGTGAAGGAGTCGCGACCCGTGGTGGTGGCTGTCGGCGGGGACGGCACCCTCAACGAGGTCGTCAACGGTTTCTTCCGAAACGGCGCGCCGATCCCGACGACGACCAAGCTAGCGATGGTTCCGCTCGGCACTGGCGGGGACTTTCGGCGCACGCTGCGCATCCCGATCGACCCCAGGGCCGCGGTCGAGGTACTCAAGACCGGGCTGGTCCGGCGGCTCGACGCGGGCTGCGTCACGTATCAAACGTCCGACGGCGCCACGGCGGTGCGCCACTTCATCAACATCGCTGACGCGGGACTCGGTGGCGAGGTGGTCTACCGGGTGAATCGGGGAAGCAAACGGCTGGGCACGCTCACTTACAAGGTGGGCAGCGGGCTCGCTCTGCTGACCTTCAAGAACAAGCCGATGACCGTGGTCATTGACGGCTCCACTCACGAGCTTCCACGCGCGCAGCAGGTCGTGGTCGCCAACTGTCAGTTCTTCGGCGGGGGCATGCAGATGGCCCCGTCGGCATCGCCGACCGACGGCGTGTTCGACGTGATCTTGATCAAGGATGCCGGCAAGATCGAGACCGCGCGTGGCATCAACGACTTCCTGAGCGGCAAGCACCTGGACAACGACAACCCGAAAATTGAGCTCCTGTACGGCAAACGGATCACTGTCACGTCACCGGAGAAGGTGCGCATCGACCTCGACGGCGAGGACGTGGGATTCCTGCCGGCTCTCTTCGAAATCCAGCCAAGTGCTATCGAGTTCATTACGCCAAGATGAGTTTTGCCGCGGTAACAAATGACGTCGGTCTGGTGCCAAATCGACCGAATTCGCGCGATTGATAGGAACATTTGGTGCCAGATCGACCGAATTGGCTCCATAGATAATTCCGTCCGTGACCAAGGGCGTCATCGCCACACCGCACAGGACCGCGTCGGAGGCCGGCGCGCAGGTGCTTCGAGACGGCGGCAACGCCGTCGACGCGGTCATCGCGGCGAATGCGGTTCTCTGCGTCGTGTATCCGCACATGACGTCGATCGGCGGTGACCTGATGGCGATCGTTTGGCCGGCCGGAGCAATGGCGCCCGTTGGACTGATCGGCGCGGGGCGCTCGGGCGAGCTCGCCACCATCGACGCAGTTCGGTCGCGCGGCCACGAGGAGATGCCCGAGCGAGGCATCCTCACCGTCACGGTGCCGGGCACCGTCGAGGCGTGGGGTCGCCTCCTCGAGCGCTTCGGGACCTTTGGCCTGGGCGCTGTCCTGGAGCCCGCCGCATCTCTCGCCGCAGACGGGTACGTCATAACCCCACACCTGTCCGATTTCCTCAAGGCGGGCGCTGAGCTGTTGAGCAAGGAGCGTGCCGCGCACGAGCTGTATCCGCCGATGGAGGCGGGCATGCTGCTTCGCAACCCAGACCTGGCTTCCGTGTTGCGCGACATCGGCCGCGGCGGGATCAACAGCTTCTATCGGGGAGAGATCGCCGCCGCGATTGTGTCGGCGATCACGCGCCGCGACGGCCTGGTGACTGCGCGTGACATGGCGACGCACCGATCGCAATGGGTGGAGCCGCTCACGATGGAGTATCGGGGCACCAATGTTTATGAGCTCCCGCCGCCCACGCAGGGCCTGGCTGCGCTCGCCATGCTGGCAAGGCTGAACGCGCTGCCGCGCGAAGAGCTCGAGCCCGGACCGAGGTTCGTCACCCACTTCAAGCGCATTCGCGATGAGTGCTATCCGCTGCGCGACATGTACATCACCGACCCGGACTTCGTGGTCGCTCCTGTGGAACCTTTTCTCGATCCAGGCCATGTGGCGGCAAGCGGCGCTGGAATCCGGGAGGGCGGCGACACCGTGTACCTGTGCGCCGCGGACGAGCACGGCAACCTGGTGTCACTGATCCAGAGCGTGGCCTTCGACTTCGGATCTGGAATCGTCGCGGAGGGCACCGGGGTGCTCCTGCAAAATCGCGGTTCGTATTTTCGCCTCGCCCCCGACCATGTCAATCGGTTAGAGCCTCGGAAGCGAACGATGCACACCCTGATCCCCTCGATGGCGACGCGCGATGGACGGCCGTGGGCCATCTTCGGAACGATGGGCGGAGACGGACAGGCCCAGCTGCAGACGCAGGTGCTGGTCAACCTGGTCGATCACAAACTGGAGCCGGCGGAAGCAGTGTCGCGCCCGCGCATCCGGGTCCAGGCCGGCGGGGTGCGCACGTCCATCGAGGCCGACTATCCGCACGCCGCCGAGCTCGCGCGAGCGGATCGGCGTTTCGAGCTGATGCCCAAAGGTCACTGGTCGTTCGGCCACGCCCACGCGATTCTGCTCGACGGGCCAACCGAATGGCGCGCGGGTGCGGATCCGAGGTCGGACGGTTCCGTCGAATTCAGTACTTAACGGTCAGTCCTGCGTCGCACGTATACTTTCCAATCGGTTTGGCAGAACAGACGGAAGTCAAAGGCAAGCTGATCGCGGAATACAAGCGCGGTGAGAAGGACACGGGTTCCCCCGAGGTTCAGGTCGCGCTTTCGACCACCCGCATCCGGGAGCTCACCGAGCACCTGAAGACGCACGCCAAGGACCATCACTCGCGCCGCGGCCTTCTCCTCCTGGTTGGCAAGCAACGGCGTCTGCTGAACTACCTGAGGGATACCGACATCGAGCGCTATCGCGCACTCGTCGGCAAGCTCGGGATCAGGAGATAGGCCGGAACAAAGTCCGGCGTCGTAAGTCAATCGGGAGGACCCACCGCTGTTTGGTTAGCGCGGGTCAGCTCTTAGAAGCTCTCACTGAGGTCCGGATCATTCCGGCGAGACCTGAGCGGCAGCTGCTAGGAACCTGACCCAGATCGCAACCTCCGCGGCGCCGTCCTCCCAGAATATTGGAGGAATTTGCACGTGGAAATCGTGACCAAAAACGTGGAGGTCGCTGACAAGCGACTTTCGATCGAGACGGGCCGGGTGGCCGAGCAGGCGAACGGCGCGGTGATCCTGCGCCAGGGCGACACCGTCGTCCTGAGCACCGCAGTTATGGCGAAGGAGCCGAGGGCAGGGATCGACTGGTTCCCGCTCACCTGCGACTACGAAGAGAAGCTTTACGCGGCGGGCAAGATCCCAGGCGCGTTCATGCGTCGCGAGGGACGCCCGAGCGAGACGGCGATCCTGGCTTCTCGTTTGACAGACCGGCCGCTGCGGCCGCTGTTTCCGGAGGGCTTCAGGCTCGACGTCCAGGTCGTGTCCACCGTGCTTTCGGTGGACCAGGAAAACGACCCGACGATCCTCTCCATCAACGGCGCCTCGACGGCGCTGGTGATCTCCGACATTCCGTTTGGCGGACCGGTCGGCGCGGTGCGGATGGGCCTGCTCGACGGAAAGATCGTCGTCAACCCGCCCCTGTCGCGCATGGGCGAATCCGAGCTCGACCTCGTCGTCGCCGGTACCGCCGACGCGATCCTGATGGTAGAGGCCGGAGCGAAGGGCGTGACCGAGCAGACGGTGCTCGAGGCTCTCGAGATGGCTCACAACGCGATCAAGGGGATCTGCGCAGCGCAGGTTGAACTGCAGCAGCAGGTTGGCCGGGAGAAGCGCGAATGGATCCCGGCGGCGTACCCCCCGCAGATGCTCGAGATCGTCGGCGAATACCTGGCGCTGCGTCTCGACCCTGTGCTCTACAAGGCCGACAAGGCCACGCGCGAAGCCGACATCGACGACTTGCGCGCGAAGACCATCGTCGAGCTCGGAGAGCGCTTTCCCGAGCACATCGAGATCCTCGGCAAGCTGTTTGACAAGGCGCTCAAGGACAGAGTCCGCGAGCGAATCGTCGAAGAGGGCGTTCGCATCGACGGACGCGGCCTGAAGGATGTGCGCAACATCACCGTCGAGGTCGGCGTGCTGCCTCGCACACACGGCTCAGGTCTCTTCACGCGCGGACAGACCCAGGCGCTGACGATCGCAACCCTGGGCTCGATGTCCGACCAGCAGAAGATCGACGGACTCACCGACGAGACCTCGAAGCGATACATGCACCACTACAACTTCCCTCCGTTCTCGGTTGGCGAGGCACGGCCTCTGCGTGGCCCAGGCCGGCGCGAGATCGGACACGGCGCCCTCGCAGAACGCGCGCTGCTTGCGGTCGTCCCACCGGTCGAGGAGTGGCCTTACACGATGCGGCTCGTTTCCGAGATCCTCAGCTCCAACGGCTCTACATCGATGGCTTCAGTGTGCGGTTCGACGCTCGCCCTGATGGACGCCGGGGTTCCGATCAAGTCTCCGGTCGCGGGCATCGCCATGGGCCTCGTCACTCGCGAAGGCAAGTTCGCGGTGCTGACCGACATCCAGGGAGTCGAGGACAACCTCGGCGACATGGACTTCAAGGTCGCCGGTACGCGGGACGGCATCACCGCCTTGCAGATGGACATCAAGATCAAAGGCCTGACGCACGAGATCTTCGCGCAGGCGCTCGAGCAGGCTCGCGAAGCGCGACTGTTCGTGCTGGACAAGATGCTGGCGGTGCTGCCCAAGCCTCGCAGCGAGATGAGCCCATACGCGCCGCGAATCACAACGATCATGATCAACCCCGACAAGATCCGCGACATCATCGGCCCGGGAGGCAAGATGATCCGCAAGATCACCGAAGAGACTGGCGCGCAGATCGACGTCGAGGACGATGGACGCGTGTTCATCGCGGCGGTCGACCAGGAAGGCGGCAAGCGCGCGATCGACTGGATCAAAGGCCTCACCGACGAAGTGGAGGTCGGCAGGATCTACAAGGGCAAGGTTGTTCGGATCATGCCCTTCGGCGCGTTCGTCGAGGTGCTTCCAAACCAGGACGGCCTCGTGCACATCTCCAAGCTCACCGACCACCGGGTCGAGAGGGTTGAGGAGGTCGCCAATGTCGGCGACGAGATCCTGGTCAAGGCGGTCGAGGTCGACAGCCAGGGACGCCTCAACTTGAGCCGCCAGGCCGCGATCGAGGAGCTGACCGCCAAGGGCGAGCCGATCGAGGAGAAAATCGACAAAGAAGCCATGGCGGTTGCGCTTGCGTCACCGCCGCCCCCTCCACGTGAGGGCGGCTTTGGTGGTGGAGGTCGCGACCGAGGCGGCCGCAACGGCGGCGGCGGACGCGGTCCTCGCCGCAACTAACTTCATAGAAGATGACTGAGCCGATTCGAGTCGCGGTCGCCGGTTACCGCGGCAAGGTCGGCTCTGTCCTCGCCGCCGCCTTTCAGGCCGAGCCCGGTATCGAGTACGTCGGCGGTGTCGAGCTGGGCGACGACCTGGCCAAGTTCCTCCGCGAGAAGAGGCCGAGGGCGCTGGTCGACTTCACGCAACCGTCCGAAGCTCTGCACAACGCGCTGGCGGCAGTCGCGGCGGGGGCATCGCCCGTGGTGGGCACCACCGGGTTGACCGCGGACGCGGTGGACAAGCTCGAGACCGCGTGCAAGGGCAAGGGTTTGGGTGGGATCATCGCCCCGAACTTCGCCGTCGGCGCTGTGCTGATGATGCACTTGGCCGACATCGCGGCCCCGCACTTCGACGCGGCCGAGGTGATCGAGATGCACCATGCGACCAAGCTCGACGCACCATCGGGGACAGCGCTCTCGACCGCGAGACGACTGGCCGCGAGACGTCACGATAAACCGTTCAGCCACAAGAAACCCGAGAAGGAGACGCTGGCCGGGACGCGCGGTGGGGAAGAGGGGGGAGTGTCCGTGCACAGCGTGCGACTTCCTGGCTTCGTCGCCGACCAGGAGGTCATCTTCGGGCTGCCGGGCCAGACGCTGACGATCACGCATCGCACGACGAGCCGCGAGGCCTATATCCCCGGTGTGCTGCTCGCGATCCGGAAAGTCACCGCGGGGCCCCGCTTCTACCGCGGTCTGGACCAGCTCCTGGGGCTGGTGGTTGATTAGCCGCCAAGACCGCGTGCAGGTCTGGGCGTCGCAGCTGGCCGCCAATGACTTCCCCCCGGTGTGCGCGATGACCGGCGCGCCGGCGGAAACCTGGCGGAGGTTCAAATTCGCGACGCCTCCGGCTTGGGCCTATGCGTTCAGTGCCTTGGTGGCGGTTCTCGTTGCTGAGAGGGCGAGCGGGTTCCTGCCGCTCACAAGGGCCAGCAGCCGATTGGTTGGGCTTGCTCGGTGGGTCCCTAGAGGGCTGATCATCGGATCCGGCGTGCTCTGGATCGCAATTGCGATCGGTGCGGTCGCAAATGTCGATGCCGCCGCTCCCAACGCGGGAGACGTCGCCGGTCTGTTTGGATTCCTTGGAGTACTGGTGCTCCTCGCCGGGTTGGTTGGCCGATTCGTGTTCAGGCCGTTGGTCTGTCCACGGGGCAGAGTCACGCTGCTGGCCGGCTACCCCGACAAGCTGGTCGAACTTCGGAACGTTCACCAGGCCTTCGTCGCGGCGGTGACGCAAATCCATCAAGCGCAGGCGCAGCAGTACCCTGCGATGCAGGCGCAAGCGAACGTTCCGCTTCCGCCAGGATCGAACTGACCCCAAGCACCTGACGGGTGCCCTATTCCGTGCCTCTGCGATGCCCGCAAAGCCAAATCGACCGCTCCGCAGTGGCAATGACATCCTTCAGCTACTCCAGGCCCATTAACCGCCAATCTACAGAAGGCGCTCGACGGTAGCTCGCAAACTCCGGACGTGCCCAACTTGTCGAGTCATGTCATTGGCCCGACACAGGCGCACCTTAGGCAAGGCTTCAGCCGTGCACGCCCTGCCCATATCTAGCTCCTAGGCACCTTTCAATCGCACGTCTGTTCGATGCTAGGACGCGGCCGAGAGTCACTCTATGCGCGAAGTAGCACCATAGCGACTCTTCCTCGAGTAACCCCTGGCAGCAGGAGCAAAACGGATTGTCTACCGACCTTGGCAGGTCACTAGAGCAGTCCAGAGTCTGCTTCTGGGCCTCCCGCCGGCGCATCGACCGCCAATCCACAGCAGGCAATCGACGGTATAACGTCGGGACTGGCTAAGTCGACTTTGCGCTTCTATGACACGGGCGGGCGAATATGTGCCCATAGGAAAGGCGGCAAGGCAGACAGGAGGCCTTTCAAGCATGTGGCAGCGTAGGATCGGGGCCATCGAGAGGCACAGCATGAGGGGCTCTGAATGCTTGGCGGGGCGGTGTTAGGGAATAGCGCGGCAGGTTCGCTTTGAGTGGTTGGTCGTCTCGGTGTACTACTTGACTAAATTAGCAATGCGAGGCGATTCAATGCTACTATGGAGGGACTTGCGAAATGAAGTGGCTAGGGGAGTTAGGTATATGACAGCCGATTATATGGATGACGAGCTAGAAGCGATGGCGGAGATCCGTCGGCGCCTAAGCCGACTTGATGACGCGGCCGCAGTGCGCGTAGTTCGGTGGCTCGGCGATCGCTATGGAGTCTCTGTCCGGGGTCGCGGAAACAGCGAGAGGGTGATAAGCGAAGTCACGCGCAACGGCGAAGACGCTAGCGGAGACGTTGCTTCCATTTACGAAGCCGCCAACCCTTCGACAACTGCCGAGCGAGTCATGGTCGTTACTTACTGGTTTCAAGTTGTTCAGGGCGACGGCGATGTGGACTCGCAGAAAGTCAACACCGAGCTCAAACAACTTGGACACCAGGTGAAGAACATCACAAGAGCGTTCTCGGAGCTCATAGGCGTGCGACCACAACTCGTAATTCAAGTCAGAAAGGGCGGAAGCACACGTCAGGCGCGCAAGCGATATCGATTGACTACAGAAGGGATCAAGCGCATTAAAGCGCTCTTAGCAGGAGGAACTACCGATGACGAACCGTGATGCCGTTGTAGAGATTCTGACAACTGCTCGCGACATCATCTCGGAGGTGAATCTCGAAGCAGATCTGCGGGCGACCGGCTTCTCGAAAGCGATAGATCTCCTAGCCGCCGCGGCAACCACCGATGGTGCAGCGTCAGGGACGCTGCGACAGAGTTTGGCGAGCCTCAAGCCATCCACGTCGGTGCCCCACACCGACGGCCCGATCGGGAAGCTAGCTGCTGCCCTTCACACGGAACTCGACCAGGTGGAGCTCGCGTATGTAGTCGCCGACGACAAACTAGACCTTGTTCTCAGTCGATCCAAGTTACCCAAGGAGAAGTTTCCGGCCATGAGAACCGTGACCATTTTGGTCGCCGCAGGTCGCCAAGCCGTCGGATTGGACGACAGCTGGACATCGATCGATCTGATTAGAGAAGTGTGCCGAGACTTCGGCATTCTCGATACAAACAATTTCGCTGCCGCAGTGACCGCTGTGGGTGACGCATTCGTAGTCCACGGAAAGGGGGTCCAGCGGAAAGTCAAGGTGACGAGAGCCGGATTCGAAGAAGCAGGTCGTCTTCTAGCGCAGCTTCTAGGCAGCGCTCATTGAATAAAGGGCGGCTCGGCCTCGAGATCCAACAATTGGCGCGGTCGGAGAATCGTGTTCTTGTCGTAAGCGATATTGCAGGCGTCAGGAATGGTGACAGATGGTTTGTCTCTAAGGATGTTGCCGATTTGTTCGAGGCGTTGCGTGTACCTTCACCCAAGAACCTGCGGGCGACACTTGCGAACCTCGCCGCTCGCGGTTTCGTCGTGAGAAGGAGGACGGGAGGGTGGTCACTTACACCAATCGGACATGAACGTGCGGTTTCTTTGGTCGGCGATTTAGATCCGGCACAGATCGCCATTGCGCTTGCCGACGTTCCCGGAGCTTTTTTCAGCTCTGGTCAGCACAGCTTGATCCCTCCTGAACTTGCACCAATTCAATGGGTGCGCTCTATTAGACGATTGTTAGATCAATATCCGTTCGAGCGGAACGTTTTCTGCATGACAAGGTTTCCGGCCACGGCTGAGGCCGAGCTCCCCGATCCGATCCGAGCAGTCATCTCGACGACCCGCGCAGCTCTGTCGACTCATGGGCTGACAATGCTGCTAGCGAGCGATCGCGCTGCAGATGATGACCTGTTCGGCAACGTGGCAGCCCACATGTGGGCGAGCCAGTATGGCGTTGGATTGTTCGAAGATCGGGTTGGGCGGTCGCTGAACTACAACCTAGTAATTGAGGTCGGCGCGATGGTGATGACTGGAAGGCGATGCGCCATGTTGAAAGACGTCACGGCGCCGTCGATGCCAACCAACTTGGTAGGTCGCATTTATAAGGACGTTGACTTCGAGCAATTAGCTGGCGTCGCTGCTGCCATTCACTTCTGGGCAGCCGATGACCTGTTTCTGGGCCGGTGTCCGCAGTGTCCACCGGCCCAGAATCGGACACCCGTCCAATCCCGCTAGGATCGAACTAAACTATCGAGATGTCCACCTCCAAGCGACTAAACGTTGCCGTTGTTGGCGCGACTGGAGTTGTAGGCCAGCAGATGCTGAAGATCCTGGCCCAGCGCAAATTCCCCGTGGCCAGCATCAGCGCTTTCGCCTCGGAGAGATCGGTTGGTGCGAAGGTGCCATTCAACGGTGAGCAGCTCACGCTTCTCCGTCTGAACGAAACCAGCTTTCAGGGCATCGATGTCGCCATGTTCGCCGCCGGCGCCGACATCTCTCTGCTCTACGGTCCAGCTGCCGCCGAAGCGGGTGCGCTGGTGATCGACAAGAGCTCGGCGTGGCGCATGAAGGCAAACGTGCCGCTCGTCGTCCCCGAGGTCAATGGTGCGGACATCCGCGACAACGAGGGCATCATCGCGAGTCCAAACTGCACGACGATTCCTCTCACCATGGTGCTCGAGCCGCTGCGGAAGCACTTTGGCTTGCGCCGGGTGGTCGTCTCGAGCTACCAGGCCGCGTCGGGAGCGGGTCGAGCTCTGCTGGATGAGCTCGAGGAACAGACCGCCGCCATCGCCGCGGGCAAAACCCCGACAGTAACCGCCACCTCCCATCAGCTGGCCTACAACGTGATCCCCGGTGGCTGGAAGCCAGACGCTGACGGCTACAACGAGGAGGAGATGAAGCTGGTCAACGAGACCCGCAAGATTCTTCACGACCCTTCGCTGGCCATCGCAGCCACGTGTGTGCGCGTGCCGGTGCCGGTTGGACACAGCGAGTCGGTTTTGATCGAGACGACGAAAAAGGTGTCCGCGGCTGATGCACGATTGGTCTTAGGCGAGGCTCCCGGACTGATCGTCGAGGATGATCCGCACGCCAGGATCTACCCAACTCCGCACGACGTCGCCGGCAAAGACGAGGTGTATGTTGGCCGCATCAGAGACGATCTTTCCTCCAGCCACGGGCGGATGCTCTGGCTGGTCTCCGACAACTTGCGCAAAGGAGCCGCGCTGAACGCGGTGCAGATCGCCGAGCACGCTATTGAGATGGGGGTGATCACGGCCGGTGCCACCCGTCATCGCGGCTCGAACGGCAAAGCATGACTGAGCGAGATTCGGCTTCACGTCGCGGGGGGAGGGACTTTAAGAGATGACTACCGACATCGGAAGGCTGCTGACCGCGATGATCACCCCGTTCAAGGCGGACGGATCAGTCGATTA
>DATGVE010000038.1:0-22081 GCA_035300725.1 Candidatus Eiseniibacteriota bacterium
CGTCGCGGTAGTAGTGCACGCCCTGAACCAAGGACGAGGCACAGTTGCCGACGCCCACGATGGCGACCCGTACCTTGCCGTTGCGGTGACCATTCGATTGACCGTTCCTCTGACCGTTTTTCACGCCCCAACCTCCTCACGAACTTTCATTTGATCTTTGATTCCGAGCAGTTGATCCAGGCGCTCACGCTCGCGCCCGATGTTCTCGACATCCAGGGAGCAGTAGACCTGACGGCCGTCGCGCCGCGTCCGGACGACGCCGCCGACGCGCAGCATCCGCAGGTGCCAGGAGATCCGCGGCTGGCTCATGCGGAGGTGCACGGCGAGGTCGTTGACGCTCACCTCGCCTATCTTCCCCAGGTGCTCCAGGATGCGGAGCCGGGTGGGGTTGGCGAAGGCCAGGAAGTGGTCCGGAAGCTCGTGGCGCTGGCTCTGGACAAACATAAAGCTTGCTTTATACGAGTTTAATACATAAAGGGTGCGTTATGTGTTTCGGACCCGCTGCCAGCCGAGGCGCCGAGAAAGAGCATTAGGCCAGCGGGCAAAGCTGCGGCTCGCAACCTTGACCCACATGTTGGTCGTGCGAAGTGCCAGTGAGCCGATCGCTTACGACTTCCGTTATCAGTGCATGAACCGAGTGCGGCGGCCCTCACAATTCACGCCCATGCACCGGCGGCGATTTCTCAACCCGGCGTTGGGCATCCTCGCGGGTGCTACAGCGGCGCTGCTGTCGGTTCAGGTCGCCCTTGCCGACACAGCAGCCGTCAACGTCACGCCAAGCTCCGGCGTCGCGACAGCTTCAATTAGCGTCGACGGGTCGTATGTATTCACGCAGGGCTGCCCGGTTGGCGCGGCCCCCTTCACAGTGGTCTTCAATTTCTACTGGGATAACCCGAACGGTCCGATCTGGTCGACCAAGACGAATACCTGCGTCAACAAGACCACTTATTTGAGCGGCAAGAGTCCTGCCTGGGTTCCGCCAGCGGCAGTCGCTACTCTTGGTCCTCACAAGATCTTGGTCGACGCGTTCGACGGCGCTACGGGTCGTCTTCTGGGGTCAAACAGTACCGTTTACACGATCACCTCTCCGCCATCGCCAATACCGACTCCTCCTACTGCGACGCCATCCACACAGCCGCCGCCTGTTACCACCCCGCCAACGCAGCCGCCAACTTCTGCTCCAACGCCGATCCAGCGCCCGACTCCAACGGCCGGCCCGTCGCCGCGCTGCTACGTGGAGGGGACCAGCCCCGCTTGCCCGTCGCCGAGCACGCCAACCTGCGCACCTCCTGTAACCGCGCTGCTCCCCGGAACGCCCGGCGGCGGCGTGCCGCCGCTGATGCTCGGCCTGATGGTGGCGCCGTTCGGCCTGATGCTCGTGATCACCCCCCGGCTGAGGTCCAAGCGCCTCACGAAGGTGTCGGCGCTGCTCTTGCTGGTGATCGCGGCGTCGTGCACCTGGCCGCCACCGAAGTCGGTTGCGACCTCACCCGTCACCGCAGCGGTCGGGTTCGAAGTGACGCCAGATTGCCGCGGTTACTGGATCGCCGCCAGCGATGGCGGGATCTTCCCGTTCGGTGGCGCCATCGGTTACGGCAGTGCCGGCGCCATACACCTCAACAAGCCAATCGTGGACATGGAGAGCACGCCCGACGGTGGAGGCTATTGGCTCGTCGCCAGCGATGGTGGCGTCTTCCCCTTTGGCAACGCGACCGGCTACGGCAGCACCGGCGCCATCAAGCTGAACAAGCCGATCGTGGCTATCGAGAACACTCCCGATGGCGGTGGGTACTGGCTAGTCGCCGGCGACGGCGGGGTATTTCCGTTCGGGAATGCGGTGGGCTACGGCAGCACCGGCGCCATCAAGCTGAACAAGCCGATCGTCGACATGGAAGCCACTCCTGACGGGCACGGGTACTGGCTTGTTGCGAGCGACGGCGGAGTCTTTCCCTTTGGGAACGCAGTGGGCTACGGCAGCACCGGCGCCATCAAGCTGAACAAGCCGATAGTGCGCATGGATGCCACGCCTGACGGTGGCGGGTACTGGCTCGTCGCGTCAGACGGAGGCGTGTTTCCCTTCGGCAACGCGGTCGGGTATGGCAGCACCGGCGCCCTCAAGCTGAAGAGCCCGATTGTCGGCATGGAAGCGACCCCTGACGGTCATGGTTACTGGCTGTTCGCGGCAGACGGTGGCGTTTTCCCGTTTGGTGACGCCTCCGGCCTCGGTTCAGCCTCTGGCATGATCTAAGCCCCGCTAGGGGTGCCGCACCAGCTGCAGGAACTCCGCGCGTGTGCGCGGGTCTTTGCGGAAGGTGCCGAGCATGCAGGAGGTGATCATCTGCCCGCCCGGCTTCTCCACGCCCCGCATCTCCATGCACAGGTGGCGAGCCTCGACCACCACCCCCACGCCCTTGGGCGCCAGCGCTCCGTTGAGCGCCTCGGCGATCTCTTTGGTCATCCGCTCCTGCAGCTGAAGCCGGTGCGCAAAAATGCCGACGAGGCGCGGGATCTTGCTAAGGCCCACAACCTTGCCCTTCGGCAGGTACCCGACGTGGCAGGAGCCGAAGAAAGGCAGCATGTGGTGCTCGCACAGGCTGTAGAACGGGATGTCCTTGACGACGACCATCTCGTCGTAGTCCTGGTCGAACACGGCGCCGGCGATCACGTGTTCGGGGTCCACTCCGTAGCCGTCCGTCAGCTGGCGCAGCGCCCGCGAAACCCGTGATGGCGTCGCCTTCAAACCCTGGCGGTCCGGATCCTCCCCCAGCTCGGCAAGGAGCGACTCGACCAGCTCAGGAATCTGGTCTCCCAGGCGGGGCTTGCTCTTGGCCATGCCTGGCATGGTCACACAATTGATAGGTGGACGCGATCGAAGCGGCGCAGGTTCTGTCAGAGATCGGTTACCTGCTCCGCCAGGACCCCAAGGAGAAGTTCCGCGCCCAGGCCTTCTCGACCGCCGCCTGGTCGCTCGCGGTTGAGCGACCTGACCTGGCCGCGCTGCACAGCCGCAACGAGCTCACCACGCTGGAGGGAGTCGGAGCCGGGATCGCGAAGGTGCTCACCGAGCTGCTGGACACGGGCAAGAGCCGCTACCTCGACCGACTCCGCGAACAGATGAAGCAGCCGGCGCGGGAGGACGAGTCCACGCTCGATTTCGCTCGCTACCAGGGCGACATCCACTCCCACACGAAGTGGAGCGATGGCAAGGCCACGATGCTCGAGATGGCCCGAGGCGCCGAGGCGATGGGCTACCGATACCTGGGCGTAACCGACCACTCGCCCCGGATCAAGGTCGTCAACGGACTCGACGCGGACCGCCTGCTGGCGCAATCGCGCGAGATGGCCGAGGTGCAAGCGCAGGTCCCCGGCGTGACCCTGCTGCAAGGCATCGAGGTCGACATCCTGGAGGACGGGTCGCTTGACCTGCCGGACATGGTCCTGGAGCTGCTCGACGTGGTCATCGCGTCGCCACACGTCAAGCTCCGCCAGGAACCCGCGGCGATGACAGAACGCATGCTGCGGGCCGTCTCGCACCCACACGTCGACGTGATCGGTCATCCGACCGGGCGCCGGCCCGGGTCACGCGAAGGCGCCACTTACGATTTCGAAGCTGTCTTCAAGGAAGCCGCGCGCCACAGGGTGGCGCTCGAGATCGACTGTGACCCTGCGCGGATGGATCTCTCGCCGGAGATGGCAAGACTCGCGCTCGAGGTCGGATGCAACTTCTCACTCGACGCCGACGCGCATGCGCCGGCAGAGTTCGCCTACGTGCCGATGGGGATGTGGATGGCGAGGCGGGCAGGCATCCCGGAGGAAAAGATTCTCAACTTCCGCCCGCTCGAGGCATTGACAATGGTTGCAAAATGACATCAAATTGATGGCGTGCCGAGAGCGAGCACGGTACGTTTCACCGAGGAGCTGTACGCCAGGCTAGACCAGGCGTCGGCGCGCACGGGGCTTCCGGTCAACTCGATAGTCATCGCCGCCTGCCTCGACTGGCTGCAGCGCCACGCTCCCCCGACGCAGGTGGTGGGGCCGAATCTGCTCTCACCTGATGTGTTGCGAGAAGGCTCGGCTTTCAAGCAAGCCCCACGTTGGGCCACGCTGAGGCGCGCGGTGGAGCTGGCGGCCAAGCCGCTCGCACGGCACCTGGAGACCTACCCGTTTGATCGCTTCACGGACCATGCCAAGGAGCTGCTCACGCTGGCGCAGGTCGAGGCGGAAAAGTCCGGCTTCTCCTACATCGGGACGGAGCACCTGCTTCTAGCGTGCTTCGGCAACCCCGACTTTCACTCGGCCAAGACACTCGCCGCACTCGGCATCACCTACGCCGACGTCGGAGCGGCGATTGACAAAGCCATCGGCGACAAGCGACCTGCGCAGCGGCCGAGGATCATTCCCACGTCCCGTGTGAAACGAGTGATCGAGATTGCGTTCAACCTGTGCGGCACGATGGGCGCTCCTCGCGTCGGCACGGATCACCTGCTGCTGGCGCTGGCGACAGAGCATGACGGCATCGCGGCGCACGTCCTCAAGGACCTGGGAGCGACCAAGAAAGAGATCGCGTCGGAGATGTCTCAGCTCTCGGAGCCGGAAGTCTGAACCTGCTTGCTGAGGTGCTTCTGCTCGCCCACTGAATAGGCCTCGGCGAGCCATGCCTCGACTTCGGCGTCGACATCCGCAGGTTGCTCGAGCCTGAAGACGTGCACTTGGTTCCGAGGCGAGATGAAGTCGATCCTGCGGAAGTGTGCGTTCTCGAGGCGCCGCGCCAGAACGACGTGGCCGTCTACCCAGCGGCGCCGCAGCGTGAACGCGGCAAAGCTCATCCGAACCTGGAAGACGAGGCGGGTTTTCTCCGCGCATCGTCGCGGAGCTTACGATTTGGAGCGATGGCCAAGGTCGGGATCATGATCGAAGGGCAGGAAGGCCTCACCTGGGAGAGGTGGCGCGGCATCTGCCACGACACCGATACGCTCGGTTTCGACTCGCTGCGCCGCAGCGACCACCTCATCTCCTTGATGGACGCGCCGGAGCGCGACTGCATCGAATGCTGGGCCTCGCTTGCGCTCGCCGCGGAATGGACGAAACGAATCCAGTTCGGGCCCATGGTGAGTCCGATGACCTTTCGGCATCCTGCGATCCTTGGGAAAATGGCCGCCGCGGTCGACGTCTTGTCGGGCGGGCGCCTGCTCCTGGGGGTCGGCGCCGGCTGGAACGCGAACGAACACCGCATGTTTGGCATCCCCTTCCTCACCGAGAAGCAGCGATTCGACCTGCTCGAGCAGGGCATCCGGATCATGCGCGAGACGTGGACCAAGTCGAATCCAAAGCCCGTCCACAATCCGATGCCCCTGTTGATTGGCGGTAAGGGTCAGAAGAGAACGCTACCGCTGGTGGCGCGAGAAGCTGCGGAGTGGAACCTGTCGCGGCTGGACGAGCTGATGTACCTGGAGAGCCGCAAGGTGCTGGAAGCGTCCTGCCGCGCCATCCGTCGCGATCCCCACTCGATCCGGCACTCGGTGATGACCAGCTACCTCATTGGACGCACTCGGTCGGAGCTTCGGGAGCGCGCGGCCCAGGTCTCCCAGGTCGTCCGCGCTCTGCATGGCAAGACCCCCGATGAAGTGATCGAAGACCGGAGGCGGGCCTGGTTCGTCGGCACCCCGGACGAGATCGCCGAGAAGATGCGTCACCACGCCGGCATTGGAGTCGACCTGTTTATGCTCCAGCACTTCCTGCTCGACGACTCGGACGCGTTGAAGCTGCTGGCCGAAAGGGTGATTCCGGCGGTCGCCTAGCTAGGCCCCCTGATCCAATCGCACGCTCCTCGGACTTTCCCCCTAGATTAAGCGCGTGGATTTCGACCTGAGTGAAAGCGAGAAGGCGTTTCGCGACGAGGTGAGGGCGTGGCTGAAGGTTAACGCTCCCCGCAGAGACCGCCCTGCCGACTCAGACACCAAAGCCGTTGTCGCCAGCCGCCGCGCCTGGCAGAAAAAGCTTTACGACGCGGGCTACGTCGGCATCACCTGGCCGAAGGAGTACGGCGGCCGTGGCGCCGGCTTCATGGAGCAGCTCATCGTCAACGACGAGATGATCCAGGCCCAGGCGCCCGACCCCATCAACGTCATCGGGCTGGGCATGGGCGGCCCCGTTGTGATCTCACACGGTACCGAAGAGCAGAAAAAGCGCTACCTCGCTCCGCTCCTCTCCGCTGAGGAGATCTGGTGCCAGGGCTTCAGCGAGCCGAATGCAGGCAGCGACCTGTCGGGGTTGCAGACCCGCGCCGAGGACAAGGGCGACCACTACGTGGTCAATGGACAGAAGGTTTGGACCACGCTCGCGCATGTCGCAAAGTGGTGCATGTTGGTGACGCGCGAGCGCAAAGAGGTCAACCCTCGCGATGGCCTCACGTACTTGCTGGTGGATATGGAGAGCCCCGGCATCGAGGTGCGGCCGCTGGTCCAGATCACCGGCGATGCGGAGTTCAACGAGATCTTCTTCAAAGACGTCAAGGTTCCCAAGTCGCAAATCCTCGGCGAGGCCGGACACGGTTGGGCCGTGGCGATGACCACTCTGCTGCACGAGCGCGGCACCCTTGGCATGGCGCTGGCGACCCGAGCGCAGATCACCGCGGCAGAGCTGACCGAGCACGCACGCAAATTGGGTCGAGGCTCTGACCCGCTCGTCCGGCAGAAAATCGCCCAGTTCTCGATCGAAGCTCGCGCGCTCCAGCTAAATGGTTACCGGGCGGTGACCGCGGTGAAACGCAGTGGAATTCCCGGACCGGAAGGATCGATCCTCAAGCTCATGTGGTCTGAGCTCAACCAGCGAATGACCGAAACGGCCGTCGACATGGCGGGACCCGCGGGCCAGGTCGGTGATGGCGACGGCTGGGTGTATCAGTTCCTTCGGTCAAGGGCAAACACTATCGAGGCGGGCTCCTCCGAGGTTCTCCGCAACATCCTGGCCGAGCGGGTTCTAGGGCTCCCGCGCAGTAGGTAGACGGCGCACGGCCCTAAACTAGCCGCACCGTGGCCTCCCCGCCGACGTCTGCCAATCCGGAAGCCACCTTCAGGCGGCGCGGACTGTGGGGTTTCTGGGCGGCTGCGGCGGTCGCCGTGGCCGGCATGCTCGCACCTTTGCTCTTCGGTGGGGGTTCGACCCGGATCATCCTGGCAGCGATTCCTTTCGGGGTGGCAGCCATCGCCTACGGCGCGTGTGCGCTCGTTTACCATCGTGGAAAACCGCTCGCCACATTGCTCTACTTCGTGGCGAGCCTCGCGGTCGTCTACGGAATCCTGTCCGCCCTTGCCGTCCCGCTCCGAATCGCCATGCTCGGTGCGTGCCCCGCGGACTCGGGACCCTGCCTCCCCGGTCTCGAGCGTCCGGTCACCACCGCAGAATCGTCCGTACTGGGTGTCGTTGTCGGAATCGGAATCGTGGCGATCCTGACCGGGTTCTTCGGACTCCGCACCCTTTACCACCGTCATCGCGTGCAGGCAATCCCGGCGGCCGCCCCGCCAGTCCGCCGCATCGCGCCTGTGGCCACCAAGTCCCCGGCTGAAACCACGCCCGCCGCGGCGCCCGCGCCGGCCGCACCGCCCGCGCCGGCTGCCAAGTCGTCCGAAAGCAGCAGTGCAGCAGTCGCGGAAGCGCCGGCAGAGACGGAGACGCAGGCAGAGCTCCCCGCGCACGAGCCGGACCTGGAGCTGCCTGCGCACGTGTCTGTCGTCACTCCCCAACCCCGCCAAGCGGCAGCGACGCCGGCTCCTAAACGCCAGCCCAGGCGGAGCAAGCCAAAGGTCCCGGCCGAACCTCCGACGTCGACCAACACCGAATAGACTCGGCGGATGGATTTCGCTTTTTCCGAGGAGCAGGAGATGCTCCGAAGCTCAACGCGGGACTTCCTCGCCAAAGAGGTCAGCTCAAAAGTCGTGCGCAAGCTCATGGAGGCCGACGGCGCCTATGACGAAGGACTCTGGCGGAAGATCTCCGGCCTCGGCTGGACCGCCCTCGGCATACCCGAGCAGTACGGTGGCGTGGGCACATTCCTCGACCTGATCGTCGTCCTCGAAGAAGCCGGACGGGCGCTGATGCCGGGCCCGTTCTTCGCCACCATGGGCCTTGCTGTGCCGGCTCTCATCGAGGCCGGGACGGAGGCCCAGAAGAAAGAGGTCCTCGGCGCCATCGCTGCTGGATCGGCCCGCGCCACGCTTGCCCTCACCGAGCCGTCCGGCCGCTGGGACGCCGGCGCGGTGACGCTCTCCGCCAAGCCGAGCGGGGGGGGCTGGACGCTGGACGGTGTCAAGCTCTTCGTCCCGGATGCCGCGGCGGCCGACTACATGGTCGTCGCGGCTCGCACGCGCGGCGAGGGAGAGGACGGGATTTCCCTCTTCCTGGTCAAGGGACGGCCAGCCGGAATGAAGGTGACCTCGCTCAAGACCCTGGACATGACCCGGCGGTGGAGCGAAGTGCGCTTTGACGGCGTGAAGCTCGAGGGTGACGCTCTGATGGGTCAGGCGGACAAGGCGTGGCCGCCTTTGAAGCGAGCGCTCGAGTGGGCGACCGCCGCCCTTTGCGCAGAGATGATCGGCGGCACGCAGAAAGTGCTCGAGACCTCAACCGAGTACGCGAAGACCCGCCATCAATTCGGCAAGCCGATCGGTATCTACCAGGCGGTATCCCACAAGCTCGCGGACATGCTGGTGCTGTCGGAAAGCGGACGCTCCGCGACGTACTACGCGGCGTGGGCGGTGGAAGCCGACGCGGCAGACCGTTCGCTGGCCGCATCCATGGCGAAGGCTTATGTCTCAGACGCCTATCGCAAGGTCGCCGGCGACGGGATACAGGTGCACGGCGGAATCGGTTTCACCTGGGAACACGACATGCACCTGTACTTCAAGCGGGCGAAGTCGTCCGAGGTGACGCTCGGCGACGCCACCTATCACCGAGAGCTCGTCGCCCAGGCCCTCGATCTCTAACCGCCGGCGAGCAACCGAAAGACAACAAGACCGAAGAGCACGCACGCGGGGATGACGAGACCCCTGAACAGCGACCAGTAGCCGGACCACGCTTCGCGCAGGCGGTCAAGTCGCCTCCCGGACCCAAACACCAGCGACCAATAGATTGGCAACGCGGCGCCTGTGTTGAGCGCGAGCGCAAAAAGTGCGATGCCGCCCGCGCCCGCAAACCACGTCTGCAAGGGCGCCGATCCGCCGAAGCCCGCATCCATGCCCCACAGCGCGCCGGCTCCGATCAAGGCGAGCAGCGCCGGCAGGCCGAGGAGAAAAAATGCGGCAAAGCTCACTATCACCATCGCGAGCATCAGGGCAAGAGTCGCGACTATGCCGGCCAGACCGGCGGAGGCAATGGTGATGCCGTTGGCGGAGGAAGCGCCCTGGCGCGCCGTCACCGCGGCCGGCGGCGCTGGATCGACGGGTGTTCCCGTGACCGCGGCGCGCACGTCGGACCACGAGTGCCAATGTGCGCTCGCGGTGATCGTGGCTGCAACGCCCGCAGAACCCGCGGCGATGAGCAGTCCCGCCACGATGGCGGCGGCGTTGCGCCGGAGCACGGCGACAGGTATCCACGACCTGCGGCGCCGCGCCCGCGTGAGACCGGTCTCCATCAATCGCTCCCGGTCGAAGGTCGTGCCGCATAGAACCGTCAACGCGAAGCACGCCGTGAGTGGCAGAAGCAACGAAGCGGGCGCTAGCGGCGAGCGGAAAACAAACAGGGCCAAGGGCAGATCGGCGACGGCGGCCGAGACCGGTGAGAGGAGGAATGACCACGCGCCACCGGCCGCGCCCTCGCGCGGAAACAGCATGAATCCGAGCATCCGGCCCATCGCCGCCCAGTACGCCGTCACCACGGCGACAAAGGCGAAAACGGGCAACAGGTCCCATGGGGCGGCTTGTCCAAACAGGCTGAGGAACGCCATGCCGGCAGCCATCCAGAACGTGACCCAGACGGTACTGACGACAGCGCCAGGCAGGACCTCCAGCCAGATCAAAGAGGGATCATCGACCGGCGTGTAGAGAAGGACTTCGAGCGAGCCCTGAGCTTTCTCCCACCAGATCCCGATCGAGCTCTTGATCGACTCGAGCAGAGCGAACGACATGAAGAACAGCGGCAGGAGCAGGCCGGCTTGCAGCGCTGCTCCCCCCGCGAGTCGCTGGGCGAACTGGCCGGCCACGCCTGGCAGCTGTCCGAACAGCGACGTGGCGGCGACCAGCAGGAGCACAAAGGCGTTCAGGTACACGATCCAGCTGAGGTCACCTCGACGCCACCACGAGCTCACATAAAAAGGAAGTGAGTGGCGAAGGAGGTCGCCTTGTGTGCGCAGCGACCCGAACATACGCAGCGCCGAGATCCCGGAGACCACCGGCGCAACAGAAGGAGGCTGGTCGGGTTGCTTGGTGAGTGGCTCCCCCATCGCGTCGATGTAGACCTTCTCCAGGCTCGTCTGCTGTTCCTCGAGCTCGTGGAACGGAGCTCCGTGGTCACTGAGATGGCTTTGCAGCTGCGCGGCAAACGCAGCGCGATCGCCAGGACTTGCCGCCCAAGGAAGCGAGTACGTGAGACTGTCCGCCTCGAGGCGGTGGCTGAGCGTGTGTTGCGTCAGCCAGCTTTCGAGCGACTCCTGGCTCGACGCGGCGGCGGGCAGCGAGGCCTTGAAAATCCTGCCCTCGCCAGCCCGGCGACGCAAGTCGTCGAGGGTGCCATAGGTGACGATGACTCCCCGACGCATGATGGCGATCCGATCCGCCATCAGCTCGGCTTCTGCGAGCACATGGGTCGTGACGATCAGGGCGGCGCCTCGAGCGCGCTGCTCGCCCAGGTAGTGGCGCATGTCGGCCGCTGCCACCGGATCGAGTCCCGCCGTCGGTTCGTCGCAAAAGATCCAGTCGGGCTCGTGGATGGTGGCTCGGATCAGCGCGACCTTCTGCGCCATGCCTCGCGAATAGGCGGCAAGCACAGTGTCCGCGCGGTCGGCCAGCTCGAAACGCTGCAGCAACGCGGCAATACGCTCGCGGCGAACCGTTTCGGAAACGCGATACAGATATCCGAAATGGTCCAGGTATTCGACAGCGGTGTTGCGACCGTACAGGCGCGCCTGGTCGGGCACGACACCTAGCCGCGCGCGAACCTCGTCCAGCTTTTCGGGCAGCCTCAGCCCGTCGAGCTCGATCAAGCCGGAGTCAGGGCGGAGAATTCCGCCGAGACAGCGCAGCGTCGTCGACTTGCCGGCCCCGTTCTGCCCGAGCAGAACCAGGATCTCGCCTCGCTCGACGTGAAGGTCGACGCCGTCGACCGCGCGCACGTCGCCGAAACTCTTGCGGAGACCCTCGACTCTGATCACGGAATTCAGAACGCCGAGCGCCCCCTCATAAGGGGTCCCCGCGAACTCACGGCGTAGCCTCAGAGTTCGTGGGGCTTAAGGGCTTCTCCATCAAATCTCTTTGAACAGAGTTGAGACGAGCGGTGTCAGGCGCTCTTTCACCAGCATGTGCACCTTCTCACGCGACTCTCTGGCGTCGAGCCGCACGAATCGATCCGGCTCTGCCGCGGCCAGCTGCGCGTAAGCCTCAGCAACCCTCAGATGGAAGTCGATCGACTCCTGCTCCATGCGATCGGGGACCTTGCCGGCAGTCGTGTGGCGTTCCAGTCCGGCCTCCACCGGTCCTTCGAGGAGGAACGTGACATCGGGGCGTGGAAACGTCGGTGGCCAGATCGCCGGCACACCGCGAGCGCCACCCTGGTACGCAAGAGTGGAGTCGTGGTACCGATCGGCAATCACGACCTGGCCGGCCGCAAGCGCGGGCACTATCACCTCGTCGATCAACTGCCGGCGCGCAGCCATGAAGAGGTACATCTCAGCCTCAGCGTCGATCGCAAGGCCGGCGTACAGGACGACCTCGCGGATGCGTTCACCGAGCTCGGTACCGCCCGGCTCGCGGACAACCACCGGGTCGTGTGCCGAGAGCCACTCACCCAACATCTCGACCTGTGTTGTCTTGCCGGAGCCCTCGGTGCCCTCGAATGTGATGAAAATGCCGCGGGTCATCAGTGCCCCGACCCCGAGATCCGCCGCAGATTTCCCGGCATCGGCGGCCGCAGCCAAGGAGAGGGTGGCGCGAGGAGGAGCGCATCCGTTGATGCGCGACTCCGGAGCGCCGGGCCCCTCGACGCAGGCTTCAGCGCCACAGGCGCCCGGCCGCCTAGGCCGGAAAGATGCAAGGAGCTTCGGGGGCGGGGCACTGCAGTCCGGGAAAGTTTATGCGGGTGTTTCGGGGGAAGGGGTGATCCGCAGCCGCCGTTGAGGCTCCTTGCCCATGCTCCGCGCTGACAGCTCGTTCTCGGCGACGAGCTGGTGCTGGAGTCTCCGCAGGTACGCGTTCTGGGGCGAAATCTCCACCGGGCGCAGCGTCGACTTCACCGTCTTGATGGCGGCCGCTGCTTCGGCCAGCGCGCGCGTGGTGACCTCGTCTTGCCGGCCGACGCCGTAGATGCGCGACAGCGCATCGCGCACCTGCGTGACCGAGTTGCTCTTCAGGATGTGGATCGGGAGACCCCGGCTCTCGGCCTGGCGCAAGCTGTCCGGCCTTCGCCGGTAGTGGTTCTTCAGAGTCAGGACAGCTCCTGCCCCGTCGAGGTTGCCCAGGACTCTGACCGGCAGCTCGAGCTCCTTGATCGTTTGCTCGACGTGGTGGCGGCTCACACCGTAAGGAAAGATTCCGAGCGGCTTGGTCGCAGACGCTGGAGCAGGGGGAGGTTCCGGTGCGAGGACGACCGGCGAGTCGACGTTCGAGATGACGCGTCCCTCACGCGTGCGCATGCGGATCTTGGGAGAGACCATCGGGCCGCGCAACGCGGCGTCGACGACGTCGGCGAGAGGCATGTGGATCGCGACACGGTCGCGGTCCTGGATCTCGACCAGCACGTCGAAGGTCGGCGGCGCCTTGCGTTCGAGCACAGACTTTTGTGTCCCTCTGCGGCGCGCCTCTTCGTCGGAAAGAGTCACGCTCTGGATGCCGCCGAGCAGGTCGTTCAGGGTCGGGTTCACAAGCAGGTTCTCGAGCGTCTGGCCATGCGCGGTGGCGATGAGCTGAACGCCTCGCTCCGCGATGGTGCGCGCGGCGGCCGCTTCGAGCTCCGTGCCGATCTCGTCGATCACGATCACCTCAGGCATGTGGTTCTCGACTGCCTCGATCATCACCGCGTGCTGGAGGAGCGGCGTCCTCACCTGCATGCGCCGCGCGCGCCCGATGCCGGGGTGGGGGATATCACCGTCGCCGCCAATCTCGTTTGACGTGTCGACGATCACCACGCGCTTGCGCAGCTCATCAGCGAGCAACCGGGCGCATTCGCGCAGCATCGTGGTCTTACCGATACCCGGGCGACCGAGCAGCAGGATGCTCTGGCCGCTGACGACGATGTCCCGGATGATCTCGCCTGTCCCAGTGACGGCGCGGCCGATTCGCATCGTCAGGCCGGTGATGCGACCCGATCGGTTGCGGATGGCTGAGACGCGGTGAAGCGTGCGCTCGATGCCGGCACGGTTGTCGTCCCCGAACTGCCCGACGTTGTCGGCCACGTGCTCGAGGTCGGAACCTGACACGGGATGATCGTCGAGCAGGACTTCGCGTCCAGGCACCCGAGCCTCCGGCTCACGGCCCAGGTCAAGGACGATCTCGAGCAGCTCTCCCGGATCGGTGCGTTCGTGCAGCGCGCGGGCAAGATCGGGCGGCAGTGCCCTGGCGAGAAGCTCGATCTCCTCGTCCCAATTCGCAGCGCGCTTGATCGCGGGAATTATCTTTTCAGCGGTCATCCGTACGACGGCACCAGTCCCTTCTCGCGCAACGGTACGCGGACCGCAAGTTCCTTGACCAAAAGAAGCTGCGTCAGCAGCACGCTGAACCCACGCCCGCGGAGGGCGTCGATCATGTGGGAATCATAGTGGCGCAAGCTCGACCAGGCAGGTGCTTCGGAGTCCTTGAGGAGCGATAGTCCGAAGTCCGCAAGTTGCCCCGGCAGCGGGCCTTCGGGCAGCGCCATGAAGTTCAAGGTGTTGGGCCGAGCGCCGGTGCTTCGCTCCACCTTGGCCCACCCGACCAGCTCGACGCGGTCGACAACATAATCGTCCTTGTCGGAGCCACGCGCCGCGAGTCTCCCGGTCCACTCGCCGCCGTGCAGCGCCCTCCACTCGCGGTAGGTCGGGGCTTCGACAAAAGACACCTCTTTGGGCGTCACCTTGCGGTACAGCTGATAGAGCAGGCGGTTGTCGCCCCGCCTGGCCGGCCTCAACTGGTCGGGGAATTGCTCCGAGCGCATGACCGGCTTGTCGGCGTAGACGACCACCTCGGTCGCGAACTGGCGAAAGCCTCGCAAGCGGAAGGCCGGAAGAAGGGGGTCGCGCTCGGGCACGCGGACGAACAAACGGAGCGCCCCTTTCTCGAGCGCCTGGTTGGAGAGGTACTCCACCAGCGCGGGGGCCACCTCGTCGGAGTCAGACTCATCGGCCACCTGAAGATTGAGGACCTGAAGCACGCGCGCTCGTCTTAGATCGAGGCCGAGGGGCTCGCCCGACGCCTGTATGAAGCCGACGACCCTTCCGTTGTCCTCAGCGACGTAGATCAGCGTCTCTTGGGACAGCGGAAGGAGAGCGGAGAGCGTCGAGCTGAGCAGCGACCACAATCTCGCCGCCGGGGGCGCTTCAGCGCTCAGGCGGATATCCGCCGAGCGGTACATCTCTTCGATCCGAGCCAGGTCCAGCAGGCCGGCAGCGCGAATTTTCACGATGCCGCCATGCGCACGAACTCACGATGAAGGCGCAGGTCGTCGGTCAGCTCAGGATGGAAGCACAGAGCCACGATGCGTCCCTGGCGGATGGCGACCGGGTGCCCATCGTGCTTGGCGATCACATCGGCCGCTCCTGTCGATTCGACCATCGGCGCCCGGATGAACACGCCCGGAAATGACTTGCCACCCAATCCGATAACGTCCAGCGGGGCTTCGAAGCTGTCGACCTGGCGGCCGTATCCGTTGCGGCGGACGCCGATGTCGAGCAGGCCCAGGCCTTTCTGATCCGCCATCCCGTCCAGCACGTCCCGGGCCAGCACGATCATCCCGGCGCAGGTCGCAAACGTGGCGAGACCGTGAGAGATCGCGTCGCGCAGCGGCTCGAGCACGCCGTTGCGCTCCATGAGCATCGTCATGGTCGTGCTCTCGCCACCTGGGAGCACGATGCCATCGAGACCCTCGAGGTCTTCACGCGTCCGCACCAATCGCGTGCGCGCGCCGGAATTCTCCAGGGCACGCATGTGCTCGGCAAAGGCACCCTGCATCGCGAGGACCCCGATGAGAGGTGATTTTCTCCGAGTCGGACGGGAGCTACCTGCCTCGGGCAGCGAGCAGCTCTTCCTTGGGGATGGCGGAGATTTCCAGACCCTCCATCGCCTTCCCCAGTCCCGCGGACACCTCGGCCAGAAGCGCCGGCCGGTCGAAGTAAGTGGTGGCCGCGACTATCGCCTTGGCACGCTTCAAGGGGTCCTCGGACTTGAAGATGCCCGATCCGACGAATACTCCGTCCACGCCCAGCTGCATCATCAAGGCGGCGTCCGCCGGTGTCGCGATGCCGCCCGCCGCGAAGTTGACCACCGGCAAACGGCCCAGCCGCTTGCACTCGGCGAGAACTTCGAGCGGCGCGCCAATGAGCTTGGCCTCGCGGGCAAGCTCGGCGCGGCTCATACCCCGCAGCTTGCGGATACCCGCGTTGACCGCTCGCGCGTGGCGTACTGCCTCGACCACGTTGCCAGTCCCCGCCTCGCCCTTGGTGCGGATCATCGCTGCACCTTCAAAGATGCGGCGAGTCGCCTCCCCAAGATCGCGGCATCCGCACACGAAGGGCACCTTGAACGGGTGCTTGTCGATGTGGTTCTCCTCGTCCGCCGGCGTCAGGACCTCTGACTCGTCGATGTAGTCGACTCCCAACGCTTCGAGGATCTGCGCCTCGACGAAATGGCCGATCCGGCATTTCGCCATGACCGGGATCGTGACGGCCTCCATGATCGACTTGATCAGGTCGGGGTCGGACATGCGGGCCACGCCGCCGTGCTTGCGGATGTCGGCGGGCACTCGCTCGAGAGCCATCACAGCGGCGGCGCCGGCTTCCTGCGCGATGCGGGCGTGCTCGGCCGTGACGACGTCCATGATCACGCCGCCCTTGAGCATCTGGGCAAGGCCGGACTTGACCTTGAAAGAGCCCTTCACGGCGCCGTTTCCATTACGCGAACCGTTGCGTTCGGCCACGATCGAGATTCTACGCTGGGTGTGTTCTAGAGCCTCTCCAGGACCAGCGTGCGTTTCGAGGCGTATTCGTGGTCGGACAGCAGCCCATCGCGATGCAGGCGGGTCAGCATGTCCATCTCCTCGAGCACGTCCAGCAGCGGCGCCATCGTCCGGCGGGCAAGGTAGGCATCGGAGGCAGTGCCCGCCTCCTCGCCGCGCGCGTCGAACTCGCGAATGAAGAACAGCGCTTTCACGGCCGAGAACGGGATCCCGAGCTTGCGTACCGGGCTGTCGCTCTGCTCGGCGTGGAGATTCAAGACGACGCCATAGCGATGGCGCTCGAGCGAGCCGTCAAGGTGGCCGCGGAGCACCTCCCCGTCGAGGAACCGGATGGCGACCTTCCTGGTTGGAGTCTCGGAGGCGAGGTCCTTGTCGCGCGGAAGCTCCACCCACTTGACCGCCGTGAGCGGGATCCAGGCCGTTTCGTTGTTCTCCAGGCCCCCTGCATCGTCCACCTCGACCAGGAAGTCGGGCTCGTCGAAATCCAGGTCCCGGGCGACCCCCTCCAGGGTTTCGTCGTCGAAAAAGCGAATGACTACCTTGGCCATTGCATACCTACTGTACTAACCCTCATGTCTCCACACTCCTGCGCGCTCGGCGCCGCCCGATTCGACGGGCGCATTTAATACACACGGCGATGTGCTTGCGGACAGCTTCGGCCTGGTTGCGGCGAAGCTTGCCCGCCAGGTACGGGGCCAGTAGGGGAACGGCCTCCGCGTGGTTGAGCTCGCCCTCGCCTTCCGCGGCGACGTACTCCTCCTTGAATCGCAAACGGGCGCGGTACAGCAGGGTCTCGACGGCGCTTTCGGACATCTTGAGCGTGCGGGCGATCTGGCGGTAGCTCAGGTCCTGCAGCTCGCGAAGCGTCAGCACCAGCCTGTACTTCTCGGGCAGCCGCTGCGCCACCGCCCACACCTGGCGGCGCATCTCGTTCGATTCCTGGACCAGGACCGGGTCGAAGCTCTTGCTGGTGGAGGGCAGGTTGGCAAGCAGCTCACCTTCTTCCTCCTCGATGCCATCGGCCCGCAGGTCGCGCTGGCGCCGCCGCAGCTCGTCGAAGCAGAGGTTCCGCGCGACTGTATGGACCCAGCCGCCGAAGTTGAAGGAGTCGTCCACCCGATCCATCATCCGGAGCGCCTTCATGAAGGTCTCCTGCGCGATGTCCTCGGCGAGCAGAGCGTCCCCTAGCTTGCGGCGGACCAGCCTGTAGATGGACGCGACGTAGCGGCGGTGCAGCTCCTCGAACGCATGGATATCACCGGCGCGGTAGGCCCTGACCAGCTCGACGTCCGACGGCTCGATGCCCTCCTTCGTCGGCGGATCCTTTTCTTCTATTCCCAAACGCGTTCCTTGCAGGCCCGCGCCGCGGTTTGGGTCAGCAGTTGGCCGGCGTCTCGCATGAGCTGCTGCAGATTGTCACCTTCCTCGTCGAGCGTCACGACCGCGGTTACGCCTAAACCTCTCAATGCCTCCCAGCCGGGGCCCTTGCTTCCGGCGATCAGGAGAACCGGGATTCTAGCCGCTTTGGCGCGCTTTGCCACCTCGCCGGGGGCCTTGCCATACCCGGTCTGGGCGTCGGCCTGCCCTTCCCCGGTGATCACCAGGTCAGCGTCTTTGAGCTTGGCGTCGAAGCCGCTGGCCCCGACCACGAGCGGCGCACCGGGAACGAGCGTGGCATCGAGAAACGCGATCAGGCCGGCCCCCGCGCCGCCCGCCGCCCCTGCTCCGGGAACATCGGTCACCTTTTTTCCCAGCTCGCGTTCGATCACCGCGGCGAAGTTGGCCAGCGCGGCATCCAGCTCGCGTATCGCTGCTTCGTCCGCTCCCTTCTGAGGGCCGTAGACAGCACTCGCCCCGAGGGGTCCCGTCAGCGGGTTCGTGACGTCGCAAGCCACCATAACTTTCACCGACCGCCACGCCAGGTCGAATCCTGAGCTGTCGATTCGCGCCAGGCGAGCCAGCGCAGCGCCACCACGGGGAAGGTCCGCGCCGGCGGAATCCAGGAGCCGGTAGCCAAGCGCCTGCGCCATACCGGCACCGCCATCATTTGTCGCCGACCCGCCGATGCCGGCGATGATCCGTTCGACGCCGGCTGCCCGCACGGCCTCCAGCAGCTGGCCGAATCCGTACGTCGAGGCCTTCCTCGGGTCGCGACGTTCGGCCGGAATCAGGGTCAGGCCGCTCGCTGACGCGAGCTCCACCACCCCGGTTCGGCCGGCCTCGATCAATCCATAAGTCGCTTGCACACGATCCCCAAGGGGTCCTTCCACCTCGACGGTGCGGTATTCGCCGCGGTGCGCGCTGACCAGAGCTTCAACCGTTCCATCGCCCCCGTCGGCGACCGGGACCTCGACGACCTCGGCGTCGGGGAAGGCCTCACGCACACCGCGCGCGATGGCCGCCGCGGCTTCCGGTGCCGAGAGCGATCCCTTGAACGTGTTGGGAGCGATGACCACCTTCATCGCGGGGAGCTTACGCGGGGCGCTTAGTAGACGGGGATCGTCCAGTCCTTGAACTTCGGTGACTCGCCACGCACCGCGCCGAAATAGATGCTCTGCAGCTCCTGCGTGAACTCGCCGACCTTACCGTCTCCCACCTGTCGGCGATCGACCTCGACCACAGGTGAGATCTGCGCGCCCGTGCCGCACAGCAGCAGCTCGTCGCACGTGTAAAGCTCGGTGCGGTCGATGCTGCGCTCGACGACCTGCATGCCGAGCTCGTCCCTGATCAAGCCCATGAGCAGGGTGCGCGTCACGCCCTCGAGGATGTCGTCGGTGACCGGAGGGGTGACAAAGGTGCCGTCTTTGAACATAAACAGGTTCTCGGCGGATCCCTCGGAGACGTGCCCGTCCACCGTAAGAACAATCGCCTCGTCAAATCCGGCTTCGACCGCCTCTGATTTCGCGAGCGCCGACTGCGCGTACGCGCCTGTCACCTTGGCCCGCGCCGGCAGCGATTGGTCGGGCACCCTCCGCCACGTGCTGACCATGCAGCGGATGCCTCCTTCTATTTCGACGTACTTGCCGAACGGTATGGCGTAGATGAAAAAGCTGTGATCCAGATTGTGCAGCCGGACGCCGATCTCTTCGCTCGACGCATAGAGGAGAGGACGCACGTAGACGTCGGACTTGAACTCGTTGCGCCTGAGGAGGTCGAGCGTGAAATTGACCAGCTCCTCGGTGGAGTGAGGCAGGCTCATGCGCATCACGTTGGCCGACCGGCGCATGCGGTCGTAGTGCGCTGCAGCCTGGAGCAGGTAGAGCTGCTCGCCCTTCGGGTTCCAGTACGCGCGAATGCCTTCGAAGACGCCTGTGCCGTAGTGAAGCGCGTGCGTCATCACGCCGAGCCTGACGTCGTTGTACCGGGCGAACCCGCCTTCATAGAAGACCCACGTGTTGGGATGAGTCGCGGGTTTCTTGGCGCCGACTTTGGTTTTCGTATCCACTCCCATCGCGGATTAAGTGTAGGCCCGGACCGGTTGGGCGGCGCCAGAGCATGCACAGGGCACGCGGGTTCTGTTATGAATCCCGGCGTGAGCCTCTACGGCATCATCGCGGACCTGCGGCGCGAGCATCCGACTCCCGCGACCACGGAGACGCTCGACATGGTCGTCGCCGAGCTCGGCCGGACGCGCGATAACCTCAAGGAGGCGGTCGCCAACCTGAGCGGCAAACCCCTTCCTCCAGGTGGCAAGCCGGTGCTCGATGAGCTGGTCGAACGCGCACGCCAGGAAGGCGTGTACGACCTGGACTATGGCCCCGACCCGTATGGCAAGCCGCCCCTCGAGCCGCTCGACGAAGGGACGTTGGGCATCGGGGCTCTGCTCGCTCTCACGTCGGTGGGAGGTATCGCGCTCGCTGTGCTAGCCGTCGTGCTCGCGGTCAACCAGATCTTGCACTCCGGCAGTGGCTGAGTTCTCGTTCGACGTCGTCTCGGAATTCGATTCCGCCGAGCTGACCAACGCACTGGACCAGGCTCGCCGCGAAGTCGGCACACGCTACGACTTCAAGGACACCCAGACCTCGTACGACCATCGAGGCGACGTGGTCGTGATCGAGTCGGCCAGCGAAGAGCGGGCCAAGGCCGCGCTCCAGGTTCTGCGCGAAAAGGCGGCACGAAGGCAGCTCTCGGCCAAGCTCTTCAAAGCCGGCGACCCCAAGACCATCGGGAAGGGCAGAGGTCAGATCGAAGTACAGCTC
This sequence comes from Candidatus Eiseniibacteriota bacterium, assembly GCA_035300725.1. Classification (GTDB taxonomy): domain Bacteria; phylum Chloroflexota; class Dormibacteria; order Dormibacterales; family Dormibacteraceae; genus Palsa-870. The sequence goes on from DATGVE010000038.1 coordinate 20,550, forward strand.
AACGCCGGCATCACAGACGAGATCGCGAAGGACCTCCGCAAGCGGATCCAGAACGTGACAGCCAAGGTCCAGGTACGGATCCAGGGCGACCAGCTGCGCGTCGTCGGCAAGGACAAAGACTCGCTTCAGCTGGTGATCAAGTCGCTCCGCGAAGCCGAGGACATCACCGTCCCCCTGCAGTTCACCAACTACAGGTAGCCCCAGCCAGACACTATTAGCCCGGTGCTGGTCATCCCTGCGATTGACATCTTCGGCGGACGCTGCGTCCGCCTGGTTCAAGGCGACTACGAGCACCCCACCGTTTATTCAGACGATCCCAACGCGATCGCGGGCGAGTTTGCAGAAGCCGGAGCCGAGCACCTTCATGTGGTGGACCTGGACGCCGCACGCGGCACTGCTGACAACAAGCAGGTCATCGAGGCGATCCTGCGCCGGAAGGACCTCAAGGTCCAGGTCGCGGGCGGGATCCGGACCTCCGACGCGGTGGACTTCTGGCTCGGAACGGGCGCCCAAGCAGTTGTGATGGGGACCGCCGCCGTGCGCGATCCGCGCCTTCTCGAGCGATGCGCGCGCCAGCATCCAGGGCGGGTGCTCACCGCTCTCGACCTGCGCGACGACAAGCCGGCCGTCACCGGCTGGGCGCACACCGAACCGGTCCTGATCGGAGCGCTCCTCGGGCGGTGGGACAGATTGCCTCTGGCCGGTGTGATCGTGACCTCCATCAATAGGGACGGCACTCTCTCGGGGCCAGACCTCGATGTGCTGGTCAAGGTCCGGGCGATGACCGGTTTGCCCATGCAGTACTCGGGCGGCGTCTCGTCGCTCGATGACATCGCGCGCGTGGCTGCCGCGGGGGCGAATGCCGTCATCCTCGGCAAGGCCCTATACGAGGGCCGCATCACGCTCGAGCAGGCGCTGGGCAAATGAGGCGGATCTTCGCCGCTGCGGCGATCGCGCTTGCTGCCGCCGCCTGCAGCACAGCGCGCGACTCGGCAGATGATCAGACGCTTCACCAGGACATCGTCAGCAACGCCAACGGGGCTGAGGTGACCTTCGACGCGACGGTCGTGAGCGATCCGGTGACGTCGGGAACGCATGAGCGATTCCAAGTGAAAGTCCCAACAGGAGAGATCCTCGAGGTCGACCACAACACGAGCCTCGCTCCTAGTGTGCCCGTCCATTCGGGAGACCACCTGGTCATCCACGGCAAGCTCTACATCGACCCAGGGCCTCGAATCGGCGTGCACTGCACGCACTCACACACCTCGAGCGGCTGCCCCATCCCGGGCTGGATCCAGTTCGCGAGCACCTACTACGAGTGAAACCCGGGTATCGGATGCCGCGAGCGCCCTTTCAAACGCCCCGTTGGCGCCAAAGATGCGCTATCCAGGCCCTTGAGTTCAGGGAGTCGTTGCAACAGCCATCCAGTTAGGAGGCGTTGCATGCGTTTGCCGAAACGTGAAGAGAAGCGTCGGTTTTGGGAGTCCATCAGGGCCGGCGCGAGCAGGACCGAGGCAGTGGTGGCAGCTGGT
>DATGVE010000039.1:0-21650 GCA_035300725.1 Candidatus Eiseniibacteriota bacterium
GATCGACGACATGAAGATGAGGCGGCCCCACTTGTTCTCCACCAGGTACGGCCAGACCTCCTTCGTGCAGTTGAAAGCCCCGGTGAGATTGACTCGCACGTCTCTGTCCCAGAGCTCGTACGACTGGTTTGGGATCTGCGCTGCGTGGTCGAGGGTGGCGGCGTTGTTGATCAGGATGTCGATCTTGCCGAACTGGTCTTTGACCTTCTTGAACACGTCGCGAATCTGCTCGCGGTTGGTCACGTCCATCTTGATCGCAAGCGACTTGCGGCCCATCTTTCGAATCTCTTCGGCGGTGCTGTTCGAATGCACCCAGCCCTGCGACACCGCCACCTGCGCCAGCATGCTGCCCTGCGCCTCAGCTGTCTTCTGCAGGTCGGGATCGTCTTCGACCAGCACGTCAGTGATGACCACGTCGGCTCCCTGACGCGCGAGAGTGAGAGCGTCCTGGCGGCCCAGCCCGCGCGACGCGCCCGTAATCACAGCAACCCTTCCTGTTAGATCGAACATGAGCGAGTCCCCTCCTAGTTGCGCAGCTTGATGGTGCCGCGCGATCCGGAGATCGCGCGGGAGATGACCAATCTTTGGATTTCCGCGGTGCCTTCCCAGATTTGGTAGATCTTTGCGTCGCGAAACCACTTCTCGACCGGGTACTCCTTGATATAGCCGTACCCGCCGAGGACCTGGATCGCGTCTGTCGTCACCTCCATGGCGACGTCGCCGGCGAAACATTTCGCCATCGATCCTTCTGCGCGCTCGAAGGGAAGTCCCTGCGTGGCCATCCAGCCCGCACGCCAGATGAGCAGGCGCGCCGCATCGATCTTCATCGCCATGTCGGCGAGCTTGAAGCCGATCGCCTCGTGCTGCCACAGCGGCTTGCCGAACTGCTTGCGGTCCTGTGCGTAATCGAGCGCGAACTCGTAGGCCGCCCGGGCGATGCCGAGCGCGCCGGCGGCCACGCCCGGCCGCGTCGCCTCGAGCGTCATCAGGGCGCCGAGAGCGCCCGGACCCGCATTGTCGGCGTCCGGCTCGCCGCCAAGCCTATGGTCCAGCGGCACATGGCAGTCCTCGAGAATCACCTGGGCGGTGTGGCTCGCGCGGACACCGAGCTTTTGCTCCTTGCGTCCCATGCGCAAGCCTGGGGTTCCTTTGGGGACGAGAAAGGAGGCGATTCCCGCGGGACCTTTCGACGGGTCTGTGTTCGCGTAGATGACGTGGTAGTCGGCGATGCCCCCGTTCGTGCAGAACTGCTTGGTCCCGTTGAGCACGTAGCCGTCGCTCACGCGCGTCGCGCGAGTCTTCATCGACAGCGCGTCCGAGCCGGAGTCGGGTTCGGTCAGGCCAAGCCCGCCGAGAACCAGCTTGTCCGGGTTCGTGAACTCGGGCAGCCATCGCTTTTTCTGCTCTTCGGTCCCGCTGGCCCGGATCCCCGCCATCGCCAGTGCCATCGACTGGATGCACACCGCAATGCCGGCGCACCCCCAGTGCAGCTCCTCGTTGAGGATGAGCTCCGTCAGGAAGTCGAGGTTCTGGCCGCCGTATTCCTCGGGTAGGAACGCTGCAGGTGTAAGGCCAAGCCGGTGCGCTTTCTTGACTACTTCGTAGGGAAACTCCTCGGTCTCGTCGTGATGGGCTGCGACAGGGCGGATTTCCCTCTCCGCGAAGTCGTGCGCAAGCTTGCGGATCTCCTGCTGCTCAGAGGTGAGCGAAAAGTCGAGGGTCATGAGGAATACTCGGCGGTGGATTTGGTGAGTACCGGCTCGCCCCGCTGATTGACAGCGTGCAGCGCGAGCTTTCCCGTGCCCGCAGGCTCCGCAGTGAAGGTCACTGTGTCACCGGGCACTACCATCCCGGCGAAGCGGCAGGACAGCCGCCGAAGCCTTGTTCCTCCCCCCGCCGCGCCTGCCGCGACTGTGGCCATCAATCCCATTTGCAGCATGCCGTGCGCGATGACACCTGGCAGGCCGACCTTCCGAGCGGAATCGTCGTCGAGGTGAATGGGGTTGTGGTCGCCGGATGCCTCGGCATAGGCGGCGATTTGCGCCTTCGTGAAGGTGACCGCGAGCTGACTCATGAACGGATCACGAACAGTGCTTTCGACTGGCACACGGGTTCGCCGTTTCTGTCAGTGGTTTCGGTTTCAAAGGTGACGAATCGCATGCCGCGACGGCTGATGTCGGACGCCACGCGTCCTTGGGAATTGACGGTCTCGCCTGGCCGCGGATGGCGCGCCCACGTGAACTCCTGCTCGGCGTGAAGCAGCCTGGAGAAATCCACACCGGCATCCGCATCGCCGAAAAGCTGTGGAGCTGTAACTCCGAGCGAGTAAACGGCGGCGAAGGTGGGCGGCACGCCGGCGGACGGATCCGCACCGATCGCCCGAGCAAACTCCGCGGCTCGCTCAGCGCCTATCTCAAAGCTGACCGGCGGGTAGGTTCGTCCGGCGACGGCTGCAACCTGGCCGGACTCTGACACGCGCTACAGGTTAAAGCCCCGCCAACTCCGAGGGCTTCGGCGCGACGCCGATCTAGGTCCTGTTCGGTCGCAGGCGCGCCAGCACGCGCCGGACCAGCATCGGCCGGAGCGTGCTCCAGGCCTCCATCACGGAGGAGCGGGCTGCGACCGCTTCGTCATGGGGCGCGTAGGCCGCGATCGCGAAGCCTCCGGCAAGCGCTCGGACCGGCTCGGACGCCTCCGGGAACCGCTGCTGCAATCGCCTGCCGAGCTCGAGCGGAGTGTCGCCCGGACGGCGTTTAGCGCCGGCCAGCTGGGAAAGCGCGAGCAAGCGTTTCCACACCCCCATGACGGACCGCGGCCGGAGATACCTGGCGACCCCCGCAACCAAGACGAGGATGATCGCAAAGAGCACGGCGGCGATCCTGGTCAGAGTTCCGGCGTCAGGGATCCCGAAGGAAAAGTTCGACACGTTGCCGGTCGGGTCATTGGCCCCAGCCCCACGGCCCCGATCAATTGGCGGCGCGACGCCGGTGGTGTCGCCCGAGCTGGACCCCGGCGCGTCACAGCCCTGCTCGCGGAGACATACATTCAGCCCCTGGGATCCACGAGGGATCGGCAAGTAGCCGCCGCTGAAGTCGGGTGTCGGCTCAAATGGAATCCAGCCATAACCGGGGAAATAGGCCTCGACCCAGGTGTGCGCGTCCTGGCCGCGGACGACAAAGCTGTTGATCGCGGCATCGTAAGCACCAGGCCCGAAGCCGTTGACCAGGCGGGTTGGAATTCCCAGCGATCGAAGCATGTCCCCCATCGCCGAAGCGAAGTATTCGCAATACCCCTTCTTCGACCTGAAGAGGAAGAAGTACAGGGGATCCATTGCCACCGGCCTGGTCGGCGTGGTCAGCGAGTAGATGTAGTTCTCGCGTAGATAGTCCTGAATCGCCGTCGCTTTGTCATACGGGTTGTTGGCACCGGCCTTGATCACGACCTGCGCCGCAAGGTCGTGAATTTGCTTTTGGACATCCTGGTTGCGGTAGCCCGTCTCAGGCAGGGACGTGAAATTCTGAAGCCAGGATGGATAGTTCGTCCCCGCCGCCTGCAGGTCGGCCACGGTTGCGGTCGAGTACTCGACGGTCACCGAATATTTACCGGCCGAGTTGGCGGGCCTGACCGCAGACAGCCGGTCGATCGACATCAAATTGGTCCACCGACCCTCCGGCAGCGCGACCTCCATCGCGACAGCGTCTCGGTCGGCCTTGTATAGCGCGCCGGGGTAGAAGAGGACGTCGGAGAAACCAGTCGGCGGGCGCTGCATGGTGACAAGGGCGCGCGAGAGCGCGAGCTTCTGGTAATCCTCGCCGTAGACCGGGACCTGGTTCCTGGCGATCGGCCTGCTCAGGCTCACGGTGCCGACTGGATATTTCCATGACCCGCCCGAAGTCGTCGTCATGTTCAGGCCTCGGAAGTAACGCGGGCCGGTGAACTCGCCGATGACCGAGTAGAAGAAAACCGGGTCTCGCGTGCGCGTGAGCCGTTCGCCAAGAGGCACGTCAGCGGCAAATCCTGTTGATCCCGATCCGCCGGTTCCGCTCCCGATGATGCCGGGATGGCTGAGTCTTTGCTGGAGCTGCGCCCAGTTCGAAAACACGCTGGACTCGACATCGAGCGTGCGATCGATTGTGGAAAGGGGCGGAAGCATGATCGCGATCACGATCAGCCCTGCCATCGCGACCAGCCCGCTCTCCCAGAAATCCCACCGCGCGTCACCTGTCAGCTTCACGTGGGCCCGAGTCGCGCTCGCGATGGATCCTGTGTAGTTGGTCCACAGCAGAAGGGCCAGGGTCAGGACCAGAATCGTGAAGTTGTAGCCGTTCTGGTCGTTCGGGAAGTTCAGCAGGTTGGCAGCGAACGCAGCAGCGCCCGGGATGAGCCCGAGCATGGGCTTGCGCCAGCGCAGTACGCACCAGCTCAGCCAGGCGCCCGTCACCCACATGAGCCAGCAGATCAGGAAGAGATAGAAGGAGGGATCGCTCGCGGCCGAGCCGTCGGTGAGGCGCGTCCACCAGACGTCGAGGCCATAGTCGGTTGGATGCATGGCATGAACCGTCGGCCAGGCCGCCAGGCCGGCGGCGATTGGGCCTAGGAGCATTCCAAACCCCAGTCCGATAGGCCAGCGAACCGGCAGCACCGCAACCACGGCCATCAACAGAGCCCCACTCAGCGCGATGAGAGGGACGGCGTCCATCCCGGGCACCCAGGCGGCGGTGGCGGTCGAGCGCGCGATCGAAAGTGTCAGCAGAAAGACCAGCAGCGCCGACCATGCGACCCCGCCTCGCATCGATGTCCGCGCGCCGGACCAGATTTGTCCGGGAGTCCCCAACACGCGTGCGCTAAGCGATGCGGATTGCATCTCTGGTCCGCATGAGTCGCGCGAAGTCGTCGCCGCTTCGCACTACGTACAGGTCCACGTCCTGACCAAGATCGAAGCTCGGATTCTGGTCTGGGCCGCCAAAGCTCGCCACGTCCAGGTAGAACACGATCAACTTCGCGCGGCGCCCACGCACCGACTGGAGCAACCGGACCCAGTCGGGGTCGGCGCTTGGGGTGATGACAGCGATGGCGCGGCGCGGCAGCCTGCGGATCTTGTCCCAGGCCAGCGTCTTGGTCAGGGAAGTACGACCATCCGCCTGGGCGACAGCGAGGTAGTCGAGTATCAGCCGGTCCTGGCGGACTGCGCGATGTGGCTCGAGGATGGTGCCTTTCGAATCGTTTGCGATCAGCCCGACCTGGCGGCCTCGCCCGTGGACCTGCGAAGCCATCGACGCAGCGAGGCTAACCGCATACTCGACCGTCGACTCCTCGCCCTCGCCGAAATGCACGTTGCGATCGAGGTCCAGAAGTATCCAGAGGTCGGTGGTCAGCGGCTGCTCGAATGTCTTGGACATGAGCTTGCCGTGTTTCTGTGACAGCGCCCAGTGAATACGCCCGAAGCTGTCACCGGTGGTGTAGTCGCGAACGCCGCCAGTCTCAGGCGGATAGTCAGCCCAGGCGCCGAAGCTTGGCGAACTGCCGATTTGCTCAGCGCTTGGTGTGACCAGGTCGGGGACCGGGCGGACGCGCGGATAGACGAGGATCGACGTGCGCTGACTGAGCTTGATTTCCTCGTTGAAGAGTCCGAATGGCTCGCGGACCCGCAGCGAGGTGGGGCCGAATGACATCCAGCCACGGCGGCGGTAGATGCCGCGCGCGTTCCACCTCACCGGATCGCCGCCGACTGAGATCACTCGTCCAGGCTGGTAATCCGGAATCTGGCTGAGGTCGCGGACCTCAACCCACGGCGCCGGCACCCACCCTTGCCGACGGACCTCGATGATTTCCTCGTAAGGCTCTCCCACCGTCGGTGTGCCGGGGTCGACCCGGCGCGAAACCGTCATCCCCCGGATCGCCAACTTCGGCCACGCCCAGGCGACCAGGAAAAGGAGGCACAGCGCGTACGCGAACGCGTACGCCGGCCGGATCGCTGTCAGGTAGGTGAAGAAGAGCAGCAGGCCGAGCGTGCCGGCGAGGGCGACCTTGCTCATGTACCCCGCCCTGGGCGGCTACCCGTCGTATGCCATCTGGGGAACGTGCTCGCGTTCCAGCAGGCCGGCGACAAGCTTGCCGGCGCTCTGACCCTGCATCTCGGCGTTGGGTCGCAGGATGATGCGGTGCGCCAGCACCGGCTCGGCGAGCTCCTTGATGTCGTCCGGCAGCACGTAGCTGCGGCCCTTGAGAGCAGCCAGCGCCTGGCTCGCGTGATACAGGTTCAGCGTGCCTCGCGTGCTCGCACCCAGCGCGATCTCCGGGTTGCCCCTCGTCCGGCCGACCAGCTTCGCGATGTACTCGCGAAGCTCGGGCTTGACGAAAATTTCACGCACCGCCTTCTGCGCGGTGGCGAGCTCGTTGGGAGACACGACCGCCTGCAGCTCGAGCATCGGCGACTCCACCTTGTGCTGGTTGAGGAGGTTGGCCTCCTCCTTCTCTGTCAGGTAGCCCAGCCTCACCTTCATCAAGAACCTATCGAGCTGTGCCTCGGGCAGCGGGAACGTGCCCGAGTACTCGACCGGGTTCTGAGTCGCCATGACCATGAACGGCTTGGGCAGCGGATGCGTCTCGCCGTCGATGGTGACCTGCCTCTCCTCCATCGCCTCGAGCAGCGCGGCCTGTGTCTTGGGACTCGCGCGGTTGATCTCGTCGGCGAGCAGGATCTGAGCAAACACCGGCCCGGGCCTGAACTCGAAATCGTCGAGCTTCTGGTTGAAGGCGCGCACGCCGGTCACGTCCGACGGAAGCAGGTCAGGGGTGAACTGGATGCGCCGGAACGAGCAGTCGAGTGAACGGGCGAGCGATTTGGCGAGCATCGTCTTGCCGACCCCGGGCACGTCCTCGATCAGGAGATGACCTTCGCAGAGCAGGGTGACCAGGCAAAGCCGGATCTCGTCTTCCTTGTTGACGATGGCGCGGCTGACGTTGGCGATGAACGCATCGGCGACGCGAGCTACGACTTCGGCTGCCCCCACTCCCGCGATTATAGGTTCGTCACCAGGGCGCCCCATCGGTGTTCAATACGCTCGCAAGGTACTTTTGGTTCCGCACTCCGTTACAAACCTCGGGTGCACAACGTGTCTTATAGGTGGAGCGCCTGAGAATTAGATGAGGATCGGCGTCTTTGCGCTCGTCGCCCTTGCGATCCTGGCCTGCGGGTCGGCTGGCGGCACGCCCACGCCGGTCGGCACTCCTCTCAGCGTCGACCAGCTCAAGTTCGCCGTCATCGACACAGTAGGCCCCCCGATCTACTGCGATCCCGACTTCTATCCCCTGGAGCGACCCGGTGGCGAGCAGGCCAGCGCGATCGCCAGGTACGCGGAGATCCGCGCCGACGCCAGCCTGTACGCCACGATCGTCGCGCACGAGCATCTGCCTTCGGGGGAGCTCACCGACCAGCAGAAGCTCGTCCTCTACAGGGCCTGGAAGCTGCTGAGGGCGCTCACCCTGACCCAGGGCCAGGGCGGCGATTACTCGTTTTCCTACCGCGTGCAGTCGACGAGCGGCAGCGCCTCGTACCTGCTGGTGACGGGCTCGGTTCGTGTGGACGGCGTCGTGACAGTGAGCTCGCGCACTCCGACCAAGGCGCCGAACTGCCCGATCTGCCTCGCCGCCGCAACTCTCATCTCGACGCCAAACGGCGACGTGCGCGTGACCGACGTCGAGCCGGGAATGCTCGTCTGGACGGCGGCGGCGGACGGCATGAGAGTCGCGGCCCCGGTGCTGGAGGTCGGCAGCACACAGGTGCCCGCATCGCACCGGATGGTTCACCTGGTGCTGGCCGACGGGCGCGACCTGCTTGTCTCGCCCGGCCATAGGACCGCGGATGGCCGCCAGCTCGGCTCGCTCACCACTGGTGACACGCTTGACGGCTCGACGATAGTTCGGTGGGAGCTGGTTCCTTATGCCGGCGGGCGGACCTACGACCTCCTCCCCGCGGGAACGACTGGGACGTACTGGGCGAACGGCATTCTGCTGTCGAGCACTCTTACAACGGGACGCGGCTAGGAGACTTCCTCTTCTTCCACCAGCCGCAAATGGCCGCTGACGTCCAGGCCGAGATGCCGCGCGAAGAAACCGGCCACCCGCTCCACGTATAGAGGACGGTCAGCGAAGTAGGCGCCGGTGTGCGGAGCGCCCTGCACGATCCAGATCTCGCGCGGTCCGCGATATGCGTCGTAAAGGCGCCGGCTGTGATTGACCGAGGTGATCTCATCGGCACCTCCGTGGATGAAGAACAGCGGCCGCGGCTCCAGCGAGCTGAGCACCTCGCGCGGGCTGCATTCGGACATCCAACTCCGCGTGCGCAGCCACAGCATGCAATCCGCGAGCCACACGAACGGCGAACCAGGCAGCTTGATAGCCCTGCGTACGTTTTCGATCAACAACGCGCGGAGGTCGCTGAAAGGACTGTCGAGAACGAGTGCCTGCACACCTGGCTCGCCGGCGGCACCCAGCAAGGAGACGACAGCGCCCATCGAGTAACCGAGAAGCCCGATTCGCGCGTTCGCGATGCGCTTGCGGGCGAAAGCGATCACCGCCTGCAGCTCGAGCACCTCCTTGATGCCAAACGTGATCGGTGCGCGGTCGCTGCCCGGCATTCCGCGGTACGAGTAGAGGATCACGTTGAAGCCCTTGCGCCATAGCGCGGCCGAGATGCCGAGCGAACCCTGACGCTGGCCTTTATGGCCTCCGGAGACGATGACGGTCTGCGGCGAGCCTGGCTGCCGGAACAGCCACGCGCCAAAGCTCACACCGTCGGCTGTGACCAGATCGACCTCCTCGTAATCGGCCTGGAACTCGAAAGGAGTGAACGTGAAGTCGTCGAGGAAGGTAGGCCGGGCAGGCACAAACGCCCGCCGGTACAGCGCGTAGGACATTGCGATGTACAGGACCAGCAAGCCTGCTCCGACGAGAGCCACGAGGGTCTCTGGACGCACCACTTGAGCTTATCCCTAACGGCGCGGGGCGGATTTCGCCGGCAACGCGGTGCTCCCTGCCAGCTGCTCTTCGTAGCGGCCGAGCACAAAGAGAAGCAGGCTGAGCCGGTTCAGCCACCGGCGTACTTGTTCGTTTTCGAGCCCGTTTTCCTCTCGCTGGAGCGAAACGCAGCGCCGTTCGGCCCGGCGCGCGATGGCCCGAGCGAGGTCCAGCGCTCCGGAGGCCGGCGTGGCGCCGGGCAGGATGAAGCCGCCGGGCATCGTGACCAGCTGCTCAAGCTCCCCGATGAGCGCATCGAGTCGCTGGACGGCCTCTGCGGTGGTGTGGGCGAAGGAGGTCCCGGCGGCAGGATTGGTCGCCAGCTCGGCCCCGATCGAGTAAAGGCCCCGCTGCAGCTCCTCGCAAATCGCCCGCACGCGGGGATGAGGGCTCAGCGACTTGGCGAGGCCGACCGCGCTCGACGCCTCGTCGATAGTCCCATAGGCCTCGATTCGTGGATCGTCCTTGGGTGCCCGGCCGCCGCCCAGCAACCCTGTCGAGCCGTCGTCTCCGGAGCCCGCCAGCTCGAGCATCTTCTTCTTGCGAGTCGGCATGTCGCTTACTCGAAGACCCGGCTGAGGTCGTAGAGCTCCCTTGGTACCCGACGCGTTTCCTTGACCACGTCGGCCAGCGGCACGACGTCGACGTCGCCGTTGCGCCGGATGGGGATCACGCCGCTCTTCCCGGCCACGACAAGCTCCACCGCCTCGACGCCGAGTCGAGTCGCCCAGATCCTGTCGGTCGGTGAGGGCGAGCCGCCACGCTGCAGATGGCCGAGGACTGTCACTCGCGTCTCGAATCCTGTCTCGCGCTCGACGTTTCCGGAGAGCAGGTCGCCGATGCCTCGCTTCGAGAGGCGGATGTGGCCGAAGGCGTCCTTCTCGCCCTGGCCGGCGGCCTCCGCTTCCAACTCGGGGATCTTCGCGCCTTCCGCGACGACGATGATGCTGAACAGCTTGCCTTCTCCCCGGCGTCGGTGCAGGTGGGCGACGACCTCGTCCAGCCCGACCTCGAACTCGGGAATGAGGATCAGGTCCGCGCCGCCCGCAAGACCGCCCATCAGCGCCACCCAACCGGCGTCGCGACCCATGACCTCGACCACCATCACGCGATGGTGCGCGGAAGCGGTCGTGTGGAGCCGGTCGAGGGCCTCCGTGACCACGCCGACCGCCGTGTCGAAACCGATGCAGAACTCGGTCACCGAGAGGTCGTTGTCAATGGTTTTCGGCACGCCGACTGTGGGGAACCCGGCCTTATGCAGCGCGACGCCGACGCTCAGGGTGTCGTCTCCTCCGATCGGGATGAGAGCGTCGATACCTTTGTGCCGCAGGGCCTGGATCACCCGCGCGATCCCGTCCTTCTCTTTGAGAGGGTTGGTCCGAGAGGTGCCCAGGATGGTGCCGCCCATCGGCAGGATGCCCCGCACGCTCGCGGGAGTGAGCTCGTCGATCAAGCCTTCGTCGAGGCAGCCGGCCCAGCCGTTCTGCACGCCGCTGACCTGGTGGCCGAGCTGAAATGCGCGACGAGCGACGGCCCGGATCGCCGCGTTCAGGCCTGGCGCGTCACCGCCGCCGGTGAGGACTCCGATGCGCACGGAGATAGGTTAGTGCGTTCAGCCCATTGGTCAGGCGGGGACCACCAGTCGCAACAGCTCGGCGAGCGTGACCTCGGCCAGCGAGCCCAAGACCACGTCGGCCTGGCCCAGGTCAAGACGGGCCGTAATCGAATTCGGTATCGCGACGCAGCGCATACCGGCTCGCTTGGCGGCCAAAACGCCATTTGGCGAATCCTCGATGGCGATCGCCTCCGAGCCGGCCACGCCGGCGCATTCGAGCACCGCCAGGTAGAGGTCAGGCTCGGGTTTGACGTGCGCGACGTCATCCCGGCATCGCACGCAGTCGAAGCGGTCCAGGATGCCCAACCGCCCGAGATGCCCCATGACCCAATCTCTGGTTGAGCTCGAAGCCACGCCCACTTTCAACCCCGATGCCCTGGCCGCGTCGAGATGTTCCACAACGCCTGGCAGGAGCTTGTTGGCGAGGACCATCTCCGTCCGCCGGCCGATCCGCCGATCCAGCACCTCTTTCGGGAGAGGGCGTCCAAGGCGCTCCTCGAGGTGGTGCTGCGGGTGGAACCCGATGGTGGACGACCCCACGATCTGAACCCAACGCTCGAATGGCAGCTCCTGCCCATGCGCCTCGTAGACCTCGAGCCAGGACCGGTAGATGGGTTCCTCCGTGTCGAGGATCAACCCGTCGAAATCGAAGACGATGGCCCGGATCACGGTTCCAAAGCTTAGGATCGCCCTCGTCGTGTCGTTGAATCCGTCAGATCAAGAAGCGCCCAAGCTGAGCTCGAGGCAAGCGGATCGAGGCACCGCGCGTGCGTGGATCGCCGCCGCGCTCCCCGGCCTCGCTCTTGTGTCCGTCGCGTTCATGGTGTTCGTCTTCTTCGGCTTCGTGGACGCGATCGCCTACCACTCGATCAAAGACCTGTTCACGCCCGATCCGATTGCGGCGGGCGGGGTGCTCGGGTTGGTCGGTGGGGCCGAAGGCGTGACTCTGAGCATCGTGATAGTCGCCGTCGTCTTCGGCATCCAGACGACGTCTTCCCGTTACTCGCCACGCATCATCGGCATCTTCACTCGCAACCCGCTCAATGCGCTGGTCCTGAGCCTCGCTCTTGCCTCGATCCTCTACACCTTCCTCATCCGGATCGAGGTCAAATCGAACTACGTGCCGATGTGGAGCGTCGGGGTGGCGGTGGTGCTTGCCTTGGTGAACTTCGCCATCCTCCTGCCGTATGTGAGCTACATCTTCAAGGTGATGCGCGCCGAGACATTGGTCGAAAGCATCATGCGGCGCGCCAAGCGAGAGCTGCGAGCTGCCGGCACCAATCGCAACACGCGCCGCCACCGACACGCCCTGATGACATCGGTCGCCCAGGTGACGGACATCGCATTCGGGTCGATCCAGCTCGGCGACATGCCGGTCTGCGTGCTCACGATCGAAGAGCTCGGCCGCTTCCTGGCCGAGGACTACATGAAGATGAAGAAGAGCTTTCCGCTGGATTGGTTCCAGGTCGGCCATGCCGACCTGCCCGGCGCCTCCGACCAGATCGTGGCTGAGGTAAACCGCGCCAAGACCTGGTTCGCCTACACGATCATGTCGAGCTTCGTCGACATGGTCGGTCTGACTCCTGTGCATAGAAAGGAGGCGGTGCATGCCATCGCCGTCGCCACGCGCGACGTCGGCATCGGCGCCATCGAGGCTGGCGACTCGGAAGTTACCGAGCTGTGCGTGCGGTTCTTCAACACTTATCTGAGGGCCGCGATCAACCGCTCCGCGCCCACGTTCGCCTCCGGGATCATGAACGAGTACCGGCGATTTGCAATCGGAGCTCTCGAATGGCGCTCCGATCTCGCAGTAGAGGCTGCGGCGCATCTTCTGCGTTATGGACGCCATTTCGACGACGCCGGGATGCCCGCAACCCTCGGCGCCGCGGCCGAGGACGTAGCGGACCTGGCGATTGAAGCCCAGAACCGCGATCCTCAGGTTTCGCTCCAGCTGGCACGACTGCTCGTCCGCAATCTCCTCGACCTGACTCCGAGCGCGCGTCCGATCGGGCTCAACGGCCTTTTCAAAGGTGTGGCCAAGCTGAGCTTCTGGGCGATGGCCGCTGATCAGAAGGATGTAGCCCAGCTCCTGGTCGAGGGCATCGCGGCCGCGCCGCCCGACTTCGTGGATGCGGCGCTCGACCGGATGGAATCGATGCAGAACGGGCTTTTCTGGGAGGTCAACGAGCGTGTGATCGCGTTCGACTGGGTCGAGCAACCGCTGCGCGCTGAGATCCCGCGTTTGCGCGCGGCCCTGCGCCGGAACAAGGCGTCTGGAAACGGGCTTGCTGTCGAGCTCGAAAAAGCTCCCACCGTCGCTCCAATCCTTGTTCAGCCTGAGCCGGCCGCCCAGCCCGGGCCAGACCCGGTGCGTCCCGCGGCAGTCCCTCCTAGCGCGGATCCGGCTGATTGATCATCGCGGTCGAAGCCGTCTCGAAATAGTCGAGCAGAGCCGTCCGAATCTCAGGCGCGAGCTCGACCGATTCGACAGCAGCTGTCATGTGACGCAGCCAGGCATCGCGTTCGGCCTTGCCGATCGCGAACGGCTGGTGTCGCATGCGAAGACGCGGATGGCCCCGTTGGTCGCTATACGTGGTCGGCCCACCCCAGTACTGAATCAGGAAGAGCGTCAGCCGCTCGGTCGCGCCTGACAGGTCGTCCTCTGGATAGACGGCACGCAGCACCGCGTCCTCAGCGACGCGGGCATAGAAACGCTCGACCAGCAAGCGGAAGGTCTTTTCCCCACCCGCAAGCTCGTACACACTCCGACTCAGCACGCACCGATGCTACAAACTGGGCCGCGATGATGGACCGCGAACGCCCGGCCTGCGCAGCCCGTTTCTCGGGTCGCTGATCTTCCTCAACATCTAGTTCTTGCTGGGGATGGCCGCCAGCTCGATGCTGATGGCGAGCCTTTTCGCGGTGGCTCTGATCGCCTACTCGGTAGGGATTTACGTAACCGAACGCCCGAATCAGCCTGACGCAATCCCGGCGCCGCGGAGGATCTCCGCCGTTGGCCGGACTATCGCTTGGGCGGCCTTGAGCCCGGTGGCCGCCAGGTAGCGCTCGACGATTTTCCGGCCGACCGCATACCCGCCCATGTGCGGCACCGCGGCAAGCCGCATCCCCAATCGACCTGCGATTTCATCGCCGAGAACGTACGGGGTCCAGTCTGGAAACGAGCTCCCAGTCCCGAACGCCCCGGTGACCTTGGCAAACGCATCTTCTAATGCAGGCCCCTTCACCCCGGCGTACCAGGCTCCTGTCGAGTCAGGGCCACACACCTCGATCGTGAAAATTTCGGCCAGCCCCTCTTGAATGACCCATTCGGCGAGATTGAATCGAGTCTCGACGTTCGGAGTTCGCAGGTTGTGGGCGAGCTCGTGGACGCCACACGCTCCGATCCGGGTCAGGTTGTACTCGTTGGGCCATGCCACCATCCAGATGTTTCCGGGCGTCGCTCCCATGCCGTAGTAGCCCAGCGTTCGCTCCATGAATATCGGATCGTCGGGATTGCCGAGCGTGAGCACCACCTCGACTTTGTCCGGGTGCCGGATTCCCGGCAAGACCGAGCGCTGGTATTCCCACGCGCGCGCCAGCTCTCGGCGAAGCTGGCCCCACGCGTCCGCCTTGATGAGCTGCTCCAGGGCATCGGGGTAGCGGGGGTCGTCCACGCTGACGCGAAATCCGTCCCCCTCTTCGTGAATCTGTCTCAAGGTCTTCATCGGAACGTCATCGAAGGCCGAGAACCCGCGCATCGCCGCCAGCGCGTCCATACGCGCCGACGCGGGCAGTGAGAAAAGACGCGTCATCGCCGCCGCATCGTCGTGCACGTCGATCTCGATCTGGTCGCCGGTCGTCAACGCCATGCGGTTGCCGTTTATGGTGCCATCGCGCGCTGCTGGGTGACCGAATATCCCTCCATCTTTACTTCACTCGGGAGGAACCACGCGATCGCGATCGTTGCGATGACCAGAAAGACATGGGTCATCAATGACCGTTGAAGCCCGATGTGGTCGGCAATCGCCCCGTTGATCGGGATTCCGATCGCTCCGGTGACAAAGCCGAGTCCCATCACGAGTCCTGAGGCCAGGCCGGCTCGCGCGGCCATGAGCTGTTGCGCCATCAGCAGCATGAGGGGAGCCGTCGAGGCGGCGAGTAATCCGATCAGGATTGCGCTTGCGAACGCCCATGGCCCGGGGAAAGCGGTGAAGAGCAGGATGGCGGGCACGCTGAGCACCAGCGTCGCAAGGATCACGACGCGTCTTCCATAACGGTCGGCGAGCGTGCCGCACCCCACTGTGCCGACCGCGCTCGCCAGCACGAGGGTCGTGGCAAGCGGGCCGTAGAACTCTGGGCCGTACCCGAGCTGCTGATACCAGGTGGGGGTGAAAGCCTGGAAGACGTTGACCGTCCAGCTGCGAGACATCATCACCCCGATCACGAGCGCGAGAGCGATCACAGGCGCGCGTGGCGCGACTGCGGCGACGGCACGCGCGGCCACGGCGGCCGTTTTCACCCCGCGCATTCGCCACAGCAGGTATCCGCCGGCGACGAGGCCGGGGATGACGAGAAGGCCAGTGCCATGGACGCCGAATTCATTGAAGACGAGGATCCCGATGAGTGGGCCGATCGCAACGCCTATGGTCCCTGCTGTCACGTAAATCGACATCCCGACGCTCCGCCGCCATGCGGGCAGCAGCGCGCGGACGTCGAGTGCGCCCATGGGGTGGAATGCGCCGGACCCAAGCCCTGAGGCAAGGGCCAGCAGCACGAGGAGCGGGAAGGTTGTCACGAAGCCGACCAGCGAGAACGTGAGCGCCGTCCAAACGAGCGTGAGTCCCGTGAATCGTGTGCCGAACCGGTCGGCCAGCACCCCGAAGAGCGGCTGTGACACGGCCGCCATGCCGCCGTAAGCGAGGCTGACCAGCCCGACCGTGGCCAGCGTCAGATGAAATCGCCCGATCAAGATCGGATAGAGCACCGGGATGACGCCCACGTAGCTGTCGACCGTGAGGTGGCCCAGCATCAGAGTGAGCAGCTTGCCGCTCCGAAGAAAGTCCCTCACCAGGGCGGTAAGGGTAGAGCGCCGTCACTGAATGACGCAGCTATCATCGCCTTCGGTGGGTGAGCTGCTCTATTTGAGCCGCGCGGACGTGGAGCGCCTTCTCGACGTCGACGCGATGCTGGATGCGTTGGGCAAGGCACTGGTCATCTTCTCGTCCGGCATCACATCGGTCCCCCCTCGCGCGGGGGCGCGAGTCGGCGAGCGCGGGCTCCTGGGCACGATGCCGGGCTACGTGCCCGGCGTCGCCCTCGAGGTCAAGCTGGTTTCCGTCTTTCCTGGCAACCATCATCACGGACTACCTTCACACCAGGGCGTGATCATGGTGTTCGATGAGGACACCGGGGCACCGCTTGCTCTGATGGACGGCACGTACATCACCGCCATCAGGACCGGTGGCACGGCGGCCGTGGCGGCGCGGCTCCTGGCTCGAGACGATGCCTCGGTGCTTGCGATTCTGGGCGCAGGCGTCCAGGGAGGCTCGCACCTCGAGACGTTTCCCCGCATCCGCGATTTCAAGGAGATCCGCGTCGCCTCGCGCGACCCGGACAAAGCCAGAGCACTGGCGGCGCGCCACCCGAGTGCCGTGGTGGTCGACTCTTTCGAAGCGGCGGTTCGTGGCGCAGACGTCATCGCGTGCTGCACCGATGCGCGCGAGCCGATTGTTCGCCGCGAGTGGCTGAAGGCGGGCGCCCACCTGAGCTCGGTCGGGGGGACATGGGGACCCGAGCTCGATGCCGCGACGATTGCCGCGGGCCGCGTGTTCGTCGAATGGCGCGGTGCGGCGACGAATCCACCTCCCGCGGGCGCCGCCGAGCTGCAAGGTCTCGACGCGGGCAGCATCACCGAGGTCGGCGAGGTGCTGGCGGGCACCAAACCCGGCCGCGTGTCCCGCGATGAGATCACGATCTACAAGTCGACAGGCCACGCTGTCGAGGATGCCGCCGCCGCGCGGCTGGTTTACGACAGGGCCAGAGCCGAAGGCGCCGGGATCACTCTCGAGCTTTAGCGCACCGCTAGATTTCGATCAGGCGCGAAGGCACCGCATTGACGATGCGAGTGCCGTCGACGCGCCGCTCAGGCTGGGTGCGCCCATACGGATGTATGTGGCCGTGGACGAGCAGAACCGGATGAAGCCCTTTGATGATTCGGTGGAAGGCGACAAACCCGACGTGGGCGGCGTCCTTTGCCTCGGCGACACCGAAAGGGGGCGCATGCGTGATGAACAGGTCAAGCTTGCGCTCGGCCCGGACCCGTTTCGTTCGGATCCGAAATTCGAGGTTGAGGACGCGCCACCGCATCTGTGCCTGCGAGTACTGATTCGGACCGGGCTTATACCGAAGGCACCCGCCCAGCCCGGCGATGCTCAGGCCGTTTTCCTCGAAAACGCGACCGTCTACGTTGTCGCAACCCTGTGGTCCGGGGACAGGGGCCTCAGGCTGCAGAGGTGACCAGGACAGATTCAGCGCCCTGACATTTGGATCGTGATTTCCGGGCACGTAGAGGAGCGGCACGTTGGCGCGGGTGACCAGGTACTCCAGATATTCGAAGGGCAGGTCGCCGCACGAGACGACGAGGTCTGGTCTCAGCGCGTCGAGCTTGTCTCCGTAAAGAGATTCGTCGACCTCGTCGGCGACGGCGAGAATTCTGGTCAGGCCAGGATCTCACGCCTAACCGACAGCCGAGCGATCTCGGCGGCGCGAGCCCCATCGAAACCGACCTCGAGCCCGACCTTCAGGACCGTCGCGATCTGCGGCGCTGAATGCAGCCGCGGGATGTAGACGAAATCTGCGCCGGCCTCGTAGAAGTGCAAGGCCTGGGGAATGTGCTCCGTCGTCAGCATGACCTTCGCATTCGGACAGGTCGCGCGGATGTTGCGCAGCATCCGCAGGTTGCTCGTTCCGCGAAGGATGTCGTCGGTGATGCTCGACACGACGAGCCTGGCGTCCTCGATGCCGGCGTGCTTGAGGGTGTCGGAGTGAGCCACGTCGCCGTAGATGCAGCTGATCCCCCGCTGGCGCAGCTCCCGCATGACCGTCGGGTTGAAGTCGATGACCAGGATCTTGTCGAGGAACTCCTTGACCTGATGCGCTTCGCCTTCGTGCTCGAACTCGTGAAGGATGGAGCTGGCGTCCCGGAAGAAGCCGAGAAAGACGACGGTTTCGAGTCGCGCTTTGGATCGCTCCTGTGCAGTTCCGACGGCGTCGAGGTCCTTGATCCGCAGAACTCGAAGGAGCCCGCTGAGGACGCGCTGCACCTGGTGACTGGAGTTGATCATGTAGGTGGAGGCGACCGACGTCAGCGCAAACGTGATGATGACGATCGTCAACACATCGGGCTTGATCTGATTCCGGGCGAGGCCGAGGGAAGCAATCACAATCGAGAACTCGCTGACCTGAGCGAGATTGATCGCCGGCAGGAGGCTGGCACGATGTCCCAGACGAAGGGCGTAAAGAATCGGGACCACCGAAAGGCGGCTGAGGATGACGAACGCGGAAGCGGCCAGCCCGATGAGCACGACTTGAAGGCTCGGCACGGTGATCTGCAAACCGAGTGCGACGAAAAAGAGCGTGACAAAGAAATCCCTGAGGCTGACGGCTTTGGCCATGACATCCAGGTTGTAGGGAAAGGTCGAAAGGCTGATGCCGGCGATCAGCGCACCCATCTCCTTGGACAGCCCGATGTAGCTGGCCATGCCCGCCAGGAAAAAACACCATGCCAGGGCGCTGACGAGCACGAGCTCCGGGGCTTTGGCCACGGTACGAAACAGGTAAGGAAGAACGTACTTAGAGAGAGCGAGCCCGCCGACGACGAGCAGAGCGCCCTTCCAGAGCGAGAAGGCCAGGGGCAGGAGGTTGGGGTTCTCGAGGTTCGGCTGGACGGCGATCATCGCGACAGCCCACAGGTCTTGGATCACGAGGACGCCGAGGGTGATGCGCCCGGGGAGCGTGTCGAGCTCGAACTTGTCATAGAGGAGCTTGACCACGACAAGCGTGCTCGAAAGGCTCATGCAGGCAGCCAGGTAGAGCAGCGCGTAGTTGCCTGTTGCGTTCCCGTAGCCGAGGGCGTAGAAGAAGGCGAGCCCAAGCGCGATGCAGATCGGCACCTGAAGCGCGCCCGTGAGCAGGACTGACGGCCCCGCCGAAGCCAGCTTCTTGAGGTCGATCTCCAGGCCGATGATGAAGAGCAGGAGGATCAGCCCGATCTCGGCGACGACCGCGATGCTGGCCTGGTCATGCACGAGGTTGAGTCCGACCTGCACTCCGAACTGCTTGTTCGGGCCGATGAGCACCCCGGTCAGAAGGTAAGCGAGGATCAGCGGCTGCCGCAGTCGCCAGCCGACCACACCGAGCAGGGCTGCCGCGGCAACGCAGATGCCGATGCTGGAGAGGAGCTCGTCGGTAGGCGCGCTCACCGGTTTACCTGCCTGGCGTCAACATGATCCCACCGGCCCCCGAGCATCTTCGCGTCGGAGGGATCGCCGAGGATCAGAAATCGCGGCGGGTTCAGGCCGTCGATCAGAGTCGAGGCCAGCTGCTCGAGCTGCTGCGACGCGTCGGGGTTCTTGTCCGGGCCGCTGAACAGGCGGCCGACGCCACGCGACCTGGTGTTCTGCCCGATGCGCGGCCCCTTGGCGCCAGGACTGAAGATCGAGACGTCCACCCCCGTACCGTGAAGCTGCCGCGCAAGGCCTTCGCTGAAGACAGCCAGCGCCGCATGACTGGTGTCGTAAGGCAGCGCCATGGGATCACTGGGTGCCAGGCCGCCATGCGAGACCACGTTAACGATGTGTCCGGAGCCTCGCGCCGTCATGTGAGGAAGGTAGGCCGTCGATGTGCGCACCGCTCCGACAAGGTTCGTCTCCAGCATCCAGGTCCAGTCCTCGCCGGAAATCTTCTCCAGCTTGCCCTGGAGAAGCACACCGGCGGCGTTGACGACCAGGTCGACGCGGCCCATCGACTTGATCGAATCGCGGACCAGGGAGTGAACCGAAGCGTCACTCCTTATGTCGGTGCCGAGCGCGATCGCAGCCTCCGACGTGCCCAGCCGCAGCACTTCCTCGACCGTGCGGTCCATGCGAGGGCCGTCGAAGTCCGCAACCACGATGTTGGCACCCTGGCGGGCCAGCCCCTTGGCGACAGCCCGGCCCAGGCCGCTGCCTCCGCCAACAATGACCGCGACGCGCCGCGAAAAGCTCCCGAGGGAGCGCGGACCGGCTTCAGGATTTGTGGACACCCGGCCGCATTCTATTCAGCGGGGCGCTGTTGCGATCGTCTGTCCGCTTATATAGAAGGATGAGGAACCGGTTCGAACGGCTCACCAGGGCCGCCAAAGTCGCCTTTTTTCTCCTGGTTGGGGTCATTTCCGGCGCGTGCTCGATTGGCTCGCCTTCAACGTTCTCGCTCAACAGCGCGTCGGTCGACTCCTCCTATACGTGCCCCACCGGCGTGAACAACGCGGCCTACGAGCTGCACGGCACCATCGACCTCAGAAACGGTACGTCGAGCCGCGTGACGATCACATCGGTGGCCGCCTCGATGACCCTTTCCGCGGTCAAGGGAGGCTGGCTCGAGCGAGTCGGAGACAAGTACGAAGCGAGCGGAGTCACGTTCGCGCCGGCGTCGGTCGGCGCCGGCAGCTCGGCTTCTTTGAGGGTCACGATCCCTAGCGCCTGCACCAATGGCGAGGCGCCCACCGCCGGTACGAGCTACGGCGACTACTCCGTGGCCCTGGTTGTCACGGCGTCATCGGGCACGTACACGATCCAGAGCAGAAACCATCACCGACTGGTCGCGGCTTAGTCCAAAGCCCATCTTGGATCGGCGCGAATTCGCCAACTCTCTCGGCAGACACACAGGATCCTCACACGGCGCGTTTGACTTGCGCCCTCAACCTTCGATCCGACGCTCTCACGAGCGATTAACGATTCGGAGGAGGAACGAAGTGTTCAGTGTTCGAAAGTCGATAGCGGCGGTCGCGATTGCGGGATCGATGTTGGCGGGAGGAGTCGCCGGAGCCGTCTTGTACGGCGCGGCATCGATCGCGCCGACGATCGCCGCCTCAGCAGCGACGACGGCAGCCAGCCCAGCACCGGGTACGCCATTCGTGTCCAATGAAACCGCGGCTCATGAGGCCACCGAAAGCGCAGCCCGCGAGGCACAGGAGAACGCGGGACAAGTCCCGACCGTTCCGTAGTCGCGTCCAACCACACGTTCGGCCCAGGGAAGGCCGGTGAAATGCCGGCCTTCCGATTTCCTTACCTTGAACGCTCATAGAGATGAAGAGAAACCTGACCATTGCCGCCGCAGCCGGGCTGGCCCTCATCGTTGTGATGGGAGTGGCCGCCTACGCCTATTTCTTCTCGGGCCTCCGTACGTCGCCGGCAAGCCTCACTCTGAGCTCGCCACCCGCGAGCTCCAGTCCTCCGAATGCCACGACTGGCCTCGCCGCCACCTGGAAGGTGGCCGCGGGTTCGCTCGCGGGCTATCGGGTGCAGGAGCTGTTCGTGGGCGAAACCTCCAAGCATCAGGCGGTGGCTCGCACGGCAAACGTCAGCGGCGGCCTGACGGTCAGCGGCGACGCGAGCGGCTACAGGGTCAGCGGCATCACGCTGACCGCGAACGTGACCAGCCTGCACAGCGTCGACCAGGTTGCGGGCCGCGACGTGAGCCAGCGAGACGGCATCGTGACGCGTCAGCTCGAGACCCAGCAGTTTCCCAACGCGACGTTCACCGCGGCGACCGCGACCGTGCCTGCCAGCGTGACCAGCTCGCCAGTGGACGTGACCCTGCCCGGCAAGCTGACAATCCACGGGGTCACGAAAGATGTAACCGCGACCGCGCACGCCCAGGTCGTCGGGGACAAGATCGAGATCGCCGGGACCCTGGTGATCAATATGGCCGACTACGGCGTTTCGCCGCCGCGGGCGCCTTTTGTCACGGTCGACCCGAC
>DATGVE010000040.1:0-34047 GCA_035300725.1 Candidatus Eiseniibacteriota bacterium
CCACCTTGAGTTCGTTTCCGACGAAATGAATCAAAGGCCTCGCAAGACTCTCGACTGGCTGGAGCCCAGCGAGGTCCTCGCGCAGTTACTCTCTGAGTCGCCCAGTCAGCCCGCTGTTGCGTCGACCGATTGAATTCGCCGACCTTCAAACGCCCCGTTGGCGCCAAAGGTGCGGAATCGCGTCTCAAACGGCCCTTAGGTTGCTTTGGGTTTCCGCGCGACCATGAACGTCGTCGCCTGTGCCACCGGTCGCACCACGATCTCGTCGATGTCGACATGCGGAGGTCGTGTGACAGCGAAGATGATGCACTCCGCGACGTCTTCAGCCGATAGAGGCTTAACTCCGTCGTACACGGCCTTGGCAGCCTTGCGGTCGCCCTTGAACCGCACGATGCTGAACTCGGTCTCGGCCATCCCAGGGTCGATCTCCGTCACTCGAAGAGGCTCTCCGTTCAGCTCGAGACGCAGCGTTCGGCTGATCGCCCGCACGGCGTGCTTTGCAGCCGTGTAACCCGCGCCACCCTTGTAAGTCTCAAAGCCGGCGACCGATCCGACGTTGACGATATGCCCACGTTTTGACTTGCGCAGAAGCGGAAGGCATGCGCGGGTCATCCACATCAGGCCAAGCACATTGACCTTCCACATGCCGATCCAGTCCTCGTCTACAGCGGATTCAACCGGCCCGAGGCCGAAAGCGCCGCCCGCGTTGTTGATCAATACGTCGATGCGCCCAAACTTCTTGGACACCTGGCGTACGAAGGCGTTGATGCTCGCCAGGTCGGTGACGTCGAGAGCCATCGCGACGCCGTCTTCGCCCGCCACGCGCTTGAGGCGTTCCAAACGGCGCGCTCCGACGACGATCTGGAACCCAAGCCGGCCCAACGCGACCGCCGTGGCGGCGCCAAAGCCTGACGAGGCTCCTGTGATTACCGCGACCGGGCTTGCCTTGCTCAAGTCCCCTACCTCCGCATATCCCCGTGACATCGGATCACGACAGGGCTTCCGTCAAAGCGTACCCTAGGGAAAATGCTGGAGGCTCTGGTTGGGTTTGTAGTCGGCCTCCTCCTGCTGGTGGGCATCCTGGTCATGGTCGGCCCGAACCTCTCCGGCCTGGTCAAGCGCATCCGATCCGTGAAACGGCCCACCTCCGTCCCTTCCGTGTTTCAGAGTCAGCGGCGCGATGCCGTTGCGTCGGGTCTGAACCCCAAGACCCAGCGTGTGCTCTTGGCCGCCGCTCGGCTTTCGAACTGGATGCGCGCACACGGTCACGACGATCTGTCCCGCGAGCTGCGGGCCGCCGCGGCTCGTATCACGAGCAACGAACCGGTCGGGCTTTACGCACTTCAGTCGGTGCTCCGAAAGGTGCGAGCGTTGAGCCCCGAGGATGTCTCGCAGCAGCAGTTGAAGACGCTCTCCAATGAGCTGCGGATCGCGGTCCAGGATCGCTTCGAGCAGCTGGAGCTGCTGCCCTTCCGCCGCCCCTAAGACCGCCCTATATCGGTTCGCGGCGGAGAGTTTCGGGGCGCATCTCGACTGGCAAATCTTGCTCTGAGGGGGCGACCAGGCAGAACTCCGGAGCCGGGCCAAGCACCATCATCCGCCGCCACAGGCAGACGCCTTCTCTATCCGTCCAGGGCTTGAGTCGTTCGTACAGGGCCGGGTAGGCCATGCCGGCCGGCTTCGAGAACCGAATCTCGAAACCAGGTTCGGTCTGGACGCTGCCCGACCGCAGCATCAGCAGCTTGCCCGCGCCATCGGCGGCCATGTGCGCCACCGCGTCATGGGGAGCGGAGCGCGCGCCCTTGATCGCGGCCTCGTTGAGCCGGTCGAGGACTGCCGAATTGGCGACGAGGTACCAGTCGGCGTAGCCATTTCCAATGCGATACGTGGCCGAGCTTATAAAGCCTGCCGGTGGCTCGGCCGCAAGCGCGGCGTGGAATCGCCGCAAGGCTGCCTCATAAACCGCAGTATCGACGCCCGATCCAGCGCGATGAAAGAACACGTACGCCAGCAACTAATTCGTCGCCTTGGGACCCTTGCCTGACTCCACGTACTTCTTCAGCGCCTCCATGTTCTTACGGATGCCCTCGGCGTACTGGCCCTTGAGCAGGCCGCCGGCGAAACGAAGAAGTCCGCCCAGCTCGTAGTCCATCTCGTAAACGACGCGGGTGTTGCCATCTTTCTGTTCGGTGTATGTGTACGACCACGTGCCCTTGAGCGGACCGCGAATGAACTTGCCCGCGCACTTCTTCGGCTTGATGTAGGCAGTCTGCTCGACCTCGAGCGTTTCCTTCAAACCTCCGGGCAAGTCGAGGTGATAGCGGTATCGAGTTCCCTTGCCCGGCGGTCCCTCGTCCAGCTTCTCTGCCTTGGCCAGGTTCGATGACCACCGTGGCGCGTGCGCGACATCCTCCTGGACGACCGCCCAGACGCGCGCCGCCGGTGCCTTGATCACGACCGACTCGCGCATTGTGCTCACCCTGCGATGATCCCACGAGTGCCGGAAGTCGTTTCTCCTCGAATGCTCGGCGCGCTGCGCCACAGGAACTTCCGGCTCTACCTGACCGGCCAGATCATCTCCACCGCAGGCACGTGGATGCAGAGCGTCGCCATGCCGTGGCTGGCGCTGCAGCTGACGCACAGCGCATTTCTGGTCGGCCTCGTGCTTGCGACGCAGTTCCTGCCTGTGCTGGTCGGCGGCCCTCTCGGCGGAATGGTCGCCGATCGCTACCCGAAGCGAAAGGTCCTGATCGCCACCCAGGCGCTCTTCATCGTGCCATCGTTCACGCTCTTCGCGGTCAGCGTGACCGGGTACGCCGAGTACTGGATGGTCATCGTCGCGGCCTTCCTTACCGGCACAGTCAACCTGTTCGACGTGCCCTCACGCCAGTCGTTCGTGATCGAGATGGTCGGAAGGCAGGACCTGATGAACGCGATCGCGCTCAACTCAACTGTCTTCAATGGCGCTGCCGTGATCGGCCCGGCAATTGCCGGCGTGATCATCGCGGCGGTCGGCGTGCCGTTCTGCTTTCTGGTCAATTCCGTCAGCTATCTCGGCGCGATCGTCGCGCTCTCGCTCATGCGGAGCCTTCCCAGCGTCACGCCGCAGCGACACGACCTGCCATTCATGAAACGTCTCGTCGAGGGCGCGTCTTACGCACGCCACGAGACAGTGGTCGGCATGCTGCTGGTCGCCGTCGCCGTCTTTTCCCTCTTTGCCATGAACCGGCTGACGCTCATTCCGCTGTTTGCCGCCGACGTGCTGCACGCGGGTGCTCGGGGCTTCGGATTCCTCCTTGGCTCGATGGGGTTTGGTTCGTTGGTGGGAGCGCTGACGCTCGCGTTCTTTCCGAGATTCGGAACAGACCCGGGACGTCAGCTGTGGATGGCCATCATCTGGGTGGCGGCCCTGATCGAGTTTTCCATCTCGCGCGTCTTCATCCTTTCCCTGCTGGCGCTCTTCGTGGCCGGCTACTGCCAGATCTCATTCATAGCCACCGCCAACAGCCGGATCCAGACGATCACGCCTGATCACCTCCGCGGTCGGGTTATGTCCCTGTACGCCCAGGCCCTGATCGGAGTCGGTCCCCTCGGCGCCCTCCAGGCGGGTTTCCTTGCCCAACGGCTCGGGGCGCCAAGGGCGATGGCGATCGGCGCAGTCGTCGCAGGAGCGGTCGTGGTCGCGATCCGCATCCTCAGTCCGGAGGTGTTTTCGACCCGCGCGCCTAGTCCCGAGGCAGGTAGCGCGGTAGTTCGGCGAGTGAAGTGAAGCCCTTGGCTCGAAGGAAGTCGGCGATGCCGTCATGCACCTCGGCGATCGCACGGGGATTGACGAAGGTCGCTGTCCCCACCTGGACCGCGGCGCAGCCGGCGACCAGGAACTCGAGCGCGTCTTCCGCGCGCGTGATTCCTCCGATGCCGATCACCGGGATCCTCACCGCGCGTGCCGCCTGATGCGCAAGGTGTACCGCCAGAGGCCGTATGGCAGGGCCCGAGAGTCCTCCGGTGCGGAAGCTCAGCCGCGGTTTGTAGGCGTTCAGGTCGATCGACATGCCCACGAAGGTGTTGACCGCGCACAGGGCGTCGGCGCCGGCCGCCTCGACAGCGCGCGCGATCACGCCGATGTCGCTGACCATCGGGGTGAGCTTCACCCACACGGGAAGCCGCGTTCGCTTGCGCACTGCTTCTGTGACAGCCGCCGCCGCGCGCGGGTCGTTGCCGAAGTAGAGACCGCCCTGTTCGACGTTCGGGCACGAGATGTTGATCTCAAACCCGGCGACGCCAGGTACGCCGTCGAGCCGCCCGGCAAGCTCCCGATACTCGGAGACCGATTCGCCGTTGATGTTGACGAACACTGGGAAGTCCCATCCCGCCCACTGGGGTGTGTAATCCCGGATGAGCCCCTCGACCCCTGGGCCCTGGAGCCCGATCGCGTTGAGCATTCCGCTTGGAGTCTCTGCGATGCGCGGTGGAGCGGTGCCTTTGCGGGGTCGTAGAAAGATGCCTTTCGAGACCATCCCGCCCAGCGCCCGACGCTCGAGCAGGGGGACCTCGGTCCCGTAACCGAAGGTGCCGGAGGCGGCGAGCACGGGTCCTCGCAGCCTCATTCCGCCGACCACGACCGACATGTCAGTCACGGCGTGACGGCGTAGGCGAGATCCGACGGCAAGGACGCCCAGTCGATGTCGGCCGCGCGATAGACAGGGCCCTCCTTGCAGGCACGGTCATAGCCTCCGCCCCTGAGCGGAACTGCGCACCCCAGGCACACGCCTGTGCCGCAGCCCATGTATGTCTCAACCGCCACGAGTGCTTCGGGCCACCGACCCGCGACAGCTGAAAGCATCCGGTTGGGCCCGCACGCCAGAACCAGGTCCGCGTCAGGAGCCGCCGCCACGGCAGTGCCGGCGAATCCTTTCGAGCCGTCGTCCGTCGCCCAGATGACGTCGCTTCCCTCGGCTTCCGAGCACAGCTCGTCGCGTGTCCGGGCGCCATGGACCCATGTCACCCGCATGCCGAGGGATTTCGCCTCCCTGGCGGCGAGCGGCATAGGCGCTACGCCCAGGCCCCCGCTGATCAGGACGACACTTCGCAGGCCGGACATCAGGTCAAATCCATGCCCGAGTGGACCCACGCAGCTGAGACGGTCGCCGACACGCATGGCGAGAAGCTGTGCCGTTCCATCCCCGACCGCTTTGAGCACGATCTCGATCCGGCCATGGTCGACGCGATAGACGGAGAACGGACGCCGCAGCAATGGCCCAGGCGACCAGCCAAGATTGACGAACTGCCCGGCCCGAACAGAGGTCGCGATCTCCGGCGCATCCATCGCGATGACGAACATGTCGCGCGCCACCTGGCGCTTGGCGGTTACCGGAACATCAAGCAGGAACACCCCGCCTCCATTCGTCGATGGTCCTGACCTCCATCTCGCGTGAAGCTGCGACGGCGGACTCGAGCAGGGCCGCGGCGGTATCGAGCGAGGTCAAGCACGGGATGCGGCGCTCGACTGCGGCGCGCCGGATCTCAAAGCCGTCCTTGAAGACGGGGCCACCGGCTTCTTCCGGCTCGGTGTAGATGTTCGACATCGTGTTGATGACGAGGTCCACCTCGCCCTGTGTGATGACGTCGAGCACGTTGGGCGATGCCTCGCCGATCTTCGCCACCACCCGCGGCGAGAATCCCGCTTGCCGGAGCGCCTTCGCAGTTCCTTCGGTCGCTACCAGGGACCACCCCATCTGAACCAGGCGAGAGACGATCGGAAAGAGCTCCGGCTTGTCGGCATCCGCGATGGTGAGAAGGGCCGTTCCACCTCGCTCAATCGGCATACCGGACGCGGCGAACGCTTTGCGCAGGGCTTCGTTCAACGTGCTCGCGATGCCGATGGCCTCGCCGGTGGACTTCATCTCGGGGCCGAGATACGAGTCGACCGCCGGCAGCTTGTTCATCGAAAACACGGGTGCCTTGACGGCGACAAGGTCTCGCGGAGGGACGAGCCCCGTCGCCCAACCCATGTCCATAAGTTTCTCGCCGAGCATCACGCGCGTCGCGAGCTTGACCATCGGCACACCGGTGACCTTGGAGAGAAATGGGACCGTGCGGGAAGCCCGCGGGTTGACCTCGAGCACATACACGTGGCCGCGATGCACGACGTACTGGACGTTCACCAATCCGCGCAATCGGAGGTGGCGCGCGATCCGCACCGTGTAATCGATCACGTGGTCGAGCTCACTCTTCTCCAGGCTTTGAGCCGGGTACACCGCGTATGAATCCCCTGAGTGCACTCCCGCGCGCTCGACGTGCTGCATTACCCCCGGGATGACAACTGTCTCGCCGTCTGAGATGGCGTCGACCTCGACCTCGATGCCCTGTAGGTACTTGTCGACCAGGACAGTGCCTCGCGGCATGGCGCCGATCGCCCAGAGCATGTAGCGGCGCAGCTCCTCGCGGTTGCGAACGATCTCCATGGCCCTGCCGCCGAGGACGTAGGAGGGCCGGACAAGGACCGGGTACCCTGCGCGCTCCGCGATCCCGACCGCCTCCTCGACGGTAGTGGTGGTGCCGCCGACCGGCTGCGGGATGCCGATTGCGTCGAGTGCTTTGGCGAATGCGCGCCTGTCTTCGGCGAGGTCGATTGCTTCGACGCTCGACCCCATGATCGCGACGCCCAGCTGGTTCAGCGGCTCGGCCAGATTGATCGCGGTCTGCCCCCCGAACTGCACCAGTGCGCCCTCCACCTCCTCGGCCTGCGCCACACGCAGCGCGCCATCGAGGTCGAGCGGTTCGAAGTACAGGCGGTCCGACGTGTCGAAGTCCGTCGAGACCGTCTCGGGGTTGGAGTTGACAAGAATCGCCCGAACCCCCGCCTCGCGCAGCGACCATGCCGCGTGTACCGAGCAGTAGTCGAATTCGATGCCCTGGCCGATGCGAATCGGGCCTGAACCGATGACGAGAGCGCTGCGAGCTGGGACCGCGGCGCTCTCGTTCTCGTCTTCCCAGCAGGAGTAGTAGTAGGGCGTCGCCGCCTCGAACTCCGCTGCGCACGTGTCCACCAGCTTGTAGGTCGGCGTTCCGCTCTCGACCTGGTCGCCGCGCAGCGCAATGATCATCGCGTCGGAGAATCCCGAACGCCGCAGCTGGCGGACGTCCCCCGCGACCTCCAGGCGCGTGATGGTCGCCATGCGGTCGATAAACCAACGATCGATTCCGCTCCGCTCCGCGAGGGACTGCGGATCAGCGCCATTGCGCAAGGCGTTGAGCAGCGCGAAAAGTCTGCGGTCGTTGGGCTGATCGATCGTCTCCGGTCCGAGCTCCCACGTGGCGGGCGGCTTCTGCTCGAGGGAGCGCATGGCCTTCGTCAAAGCGGCCTCGAATGTCCGCTCGATCGCCATCACCTCACCGGTGGAGGCCATTTGCGTGCCGAGCCTGCGATCGCCGGCGGGAAACTTGTCGAAAGGCCAGCGCGGGATCTTGACGACGCAGTAGTCCAGCGCCGGCTCGAAGGCGGCGAAAGTACGGCCTGTGACCTCGTTGCGGATTTCCTCGAGCCGCCTCCCCACGGCGACCTTGGCCGCCACTCGGGCGATCGGGTAGCCGGTTGCCTTCGAAGCCAGCGCGGACGACCGGCTGACGCGAGGATTGACCTCGATCACGTAATAGGTCGAGCTCTTTGGATCAAGGGCGAACTGAACGTTGCACCCTCCTTCGATGCCGAGGGCGCGGATGATGCGGATCGCCGACGAGCGGAGCATCTGGTGATCGCGGTCGGACAGGGTCTGGGCCGGCGCGACGACGATGGAGTCGCCGGTGTGCACGCCCATCGGGTCCAGGTTTTCCATGTTGCAGACGGTGATGCACGTGTCCGCGGCGTCGCGCATGACCTCGTACTCGATCTCCTTCCATCCCCAGAGCGATCGCTCGATGAGGACCTGGTGAATGGGCGATGCGTTGAGTCCCCCGGTGGCGACGCGGGCGAGGTCCGCCTCATTCGTCACGAACCCGCCGCCGGTACCACCGAGCGTGTAGGCGGGCCGGATGACCAGCGGGAGGCCAACCTCCCCGGCGAACTCGCGTACCTCCTCGAGTGACTCGCATACCCGCGAGATCGGGACAGGCTCCCCGATTTGCTGAAGCATCTCTTTGAAGGCCTGGCGATCCTCTGCCTTGCGAATCGTTTCGATGCCGGCCCCGAGCAGCCGGACGTGGTACTTGTCGAGGACACCAGCGGCGGCAAGCTCCGTCGCGAGGTTCAAGCCTGTTTGTCCGCCAAGCGTCGGCAGCAGCGCGTCCGGACGCTCCCGCGCGATCACCCTCTCCACCGCGTCGACCGTCAGCGGCTCGAGGTAAACGCGATCCGCCACGTCCTCGTCGGTCATGATCGTCGCGGGGTTGGAGTTCACGAGCACAGTCGTGATGCCTTCTTCGCGCAGCGCCTTGCATGCCTGCGTTCCTGCGTAGTCGAACTCGGCCGCCTGGCCGATCACTATCGGCCCCGAGCCCAGTATCAGCACCTTGCGCGGCTTGGGCGGCTGTACGCCTCCTCCCACCGGCTTCAGCACTGGTCGACGCTCGCGGACCATCTCGACGAACCTGTCGTAGAGGTGCTGGTTGTCCTGCGGCCCCGGGCTGCCCTCGGGGTGGTACTGGACGCTGAACACCGGCAGACTCCGATGGCTCAAGCCCTCCACCGAGCCGTCGTTCAGGTTGCGCTGCGAGACGAAGAAGTCACCGGCCGGGATGGAGGCCGCATCCACCTGGAACTCGTGGTTCTGGCTGGTGATGTGCACCTGGCCCGTCTCGAGGTCCTTGACAGGGTGATTGGCGCCGTGGTGCCCGAATGGAAGTCGCGAGGTGGTCGCGCCGGCCGCTCGGCCGAGGATCTGATGGCCGAGGCAGATCCCAAAGATCGGGATGCGGCCGAGCGCCTGGCGCGCGAGCTCGACGGGCCCGTCCAGCACCGCTGGGTCCCCCGGACCGTTCGCCAGAACCATGCCGTCGGCACCGGTGGCCTCGATGTCGGCCCAGCTCGCGCTGTGTGGCAGCACTACGACGCGACAGCCTCGTTCCCGCAGCGAGCGAAGAATGTTGGTCTTGACCCCATAGTCGACGACCGCGATCAAGAGCCCGGCGCCGTCGGCGTGCTGGGACCGCCGAAGCTCAGGGGGCAGCGCCTCGAGCCATTCCTCGGTCGAGATGCGCGACGTTTCAGCCACCAGGTCCTGCTCCGCGAGGGGCGTCACGCGGCGCGCAGCGGCGGCCAGCTCGGCGAGGCGTGCCTGGCTCGGGGTTTCGGATTCGTGAGTCAACACGGCGCGCAGCGCTCCATGAGCGCGCAGGTGGCGCGTCAGCGCGCGCGTGTCGATCTCGGTGATCGCAGGCACCTTCCATCGCTTCAGGTATTCGTCCAGGGAGGCCTGGCTCGAGTGGTGGCTCGGGACTGGGCAGGCCCAGCGCACGATGAGCGCTCGCGCCCATGGCCTGGACGACTCCGCGTCAGCGTCACGCACCCCGTAGTTGCCCTGCAGCGGGTACGTCATGCACACCATCTGTCCGGCGTACGACGGGTCGGTGAGCACCTCCTGATAGCCCGTCATCGCCGTGTTGAACACGACCTCTCCTTCGCCGATGACCTCGGCGCCCAGAGCAACGCCGACAAATGACCTTCCGTCCTCGAGGACCAGTGCCGCGACTGTGTTTTCAGCCGGCAACGATCACCGCCTGGTCGACGCCGTCTTCTTCGGAAATCAGAACGTCGATCCGTTCCGCATCCGACGTGGGCACGTTCTTGCCGACGTAGTCCGGGCGGATGGGCAGCTCGCGATGGCCGCGGTCGATCAGCACCGCCAGCTGGATCGCGCGTGGTCTTCCGAAGTCCATTAATGCATCCATCGCCGCGCGCGCTGTGCGGCCGTGGTGGATGACATCGTCGACGAGGACGACTACCTTGCCCTTGACGTCGGGCATGTTCGAGGTCGCGCGGTGCGCAGGCTCCCTGAGATGGCGGTCATCGCGGTGCTGGCTGATGTCGATCGAACCGACCGCGACCGGCGCGCGCTCCAGCTCCATCAGCTTGGCCGCGAGGCGGACCGCGAGGTGATCGCCTTTGGCCGGAATCCCGACAAGTACGAGGTCTTGCGTTCCCCGGTTGCGCTCCACGATCTCGTGGGCGATGCGCGAAAGCGACCGGCGGATCTGCTCGGCGTCCATGACCGTCGCTTTGAGACGACCCTGGGTAATGCTCATGCGAGCAGCCGGTCCAGGAGCGCCATGCGGACGTGCAGTCCGTTGCGAGCCTGGCGGAAGTAGGCGGCTCGAGCGTCGTCGTCAACCTCCGGGGCGATCTCGTCGACGCGCGGCAGCGGGTGCATGACTATCGCGTATTTGCGCATCTGCTCGAGGGTGCTCTTGTCGATGCGGTAGACGCCTTTCACCGCCTCGTAGTCGGCAGGATCCGAGAAACGCTCCTTCTGAATCCGCGTCATGTAGACCACGTCCACCTCTGGCAGCACCGCCTCCATGTCCTCGGTTTCGACCCATGGAACGTGGCGCTCGTCGAGGTGGGCTTTCAGGTCGTTTCGCATCGCAACAGTTGGTGGGGCGACGAACCAGATCTTGATGTCTTTGAACTTGCTGAGAAGGTAAGTGAGAGAACGGACCGTGCGGCCGTAAGCAAGGTCGCCGACCATCGCCACCTTGATGCCGTCGATCCTGTTGAGCTCGTCCTTGATCGTGTAGAGGTCGAGCAGCGCCTGGGTCGGGTGCTGTCCCGGCCCGTCACCCGCGTTGATGATAGGTACCGAGCTGACTGCCGCGGCTCGCTTGGCGGCGCCCTCCTCGTTGTGCCTCAGCACGATCACATCGGCGTAACCGCTGACGATGCGAATCGTGTCTTCGAGAGTCTCGCCCTTGGCCGCGGAGGAGAACTCGCGGGCGTTGTCAGTACCCATTGTCTGCCCGCCGAGCCGCAACATCGCCGCCTCGAAGGACAGACGGGTTCGGGTTGAGGGTTCGTAGAAGAGGGCCGCCATGACCTGGCCGTTGAGACGGCCCATGAAGCGGTGGGGTTCGCGCTTGATCTCGTCTGAACGGGAGAAGAGGTCTTCGAGCAGGGTGCGCGAGAACTGCTGGCTTTCGATCACGTGTCTCAGACGGCTGCCGACGGCCATCAAAAAACCTCCTTCCCGGTCTCACTGGACCGGACTTAAAGGAATCCGACGCTCGAGAATGCGCCCTGCGCGCGCCCGGCGGGTCCGGACTTAAGGGAACCCGCAGGGAATCCCCGGTGCTCGCGAAAGTTTACCTTAGTCAGGCATGAACAAAAGACCAGGGCACGTGACGGTTACAACGGAGGTCGCCATGTGCTCCTTCTGCGGCCGCCCGCGCAACCTTCGACGCGAGGAGCATCAGCTCGGGACATTCGTCCGCACTGTCGTGACGTGCGAGACGTGCCACCGCACGCTTTCGAGCACGATGGGTGTGGCGAGCGCTGAGGCGCCGGCAAACGAAAAGGCGCCGGTGAGGGCCGCGACCGCGGTGACCAGCGCGGTCAAACCAACAACGGCCTCCAAGCCTCAGCCGGCCAAGCGCACCGTCGCGACTAAAGCCAAGCCGCCGTCGACCAAGCCAAAAGCCACGAAGGCTCGCACCAGCAAAACCAAGTGAGCCCGGCGGCGGTCACGGTTGATCGCCTGGAGAAGACGCTCGGCAAGAACAAGGTCCTGCGCGGCATCTCGCTCGAAGCCAATGCCGGTGAGATCTTCGGTTTGCTCGGCCCCAACGGCGCCGGCAAGACGACCACGCTCAGGGTCATCTGCACGCTGCTGGCGCCCGAGTCGGGCGCCGTGAAGGTGCTCGGCTTCGACACGCGTTCGGCGCCGGAGGAGGTCCGCCGCAGAGTTGGAGTCGTCACTGCCGACATCGGCGTCTACCCGCGCCTTTCAGCGCGCGAGAACATCACTTACTTTGCGCAGCTCAGCGGCGTGCCGGACGGCGAGGTGAACCAGAGAGTCGACGGCGTGATCGATCGATTGGGGATGGCGTCGTTCGCCAACCAGCGCGCGGACAGCCTCTCCTCCGGCCAGAAGCAAAAGGTGGCGATCGGGCGAGCGATCGTCCACGACCCTGAGGTGCTGATGTTCGACGAGCCGACCTCCAACCTCGACGTCCTCGCGTCCAGGGAGATTCGTGAGTTCATGGTCGAGTCACGTGGACGCGGCAGGTGCGTGATCTTTTCGACGCACGTCCTGCACGACGCAGAGCGGCTGTGCGACAGGGTGACCATCCTCCATGAGGGCAGCGTTGTCGCGACGGGCTCGACCTCTGAGGTGAGGGGCGCGCATCGAGACCTGGAAGATGCGTTCCTGGAGCTCGTCCTGTGAGCCCATTGCTGATCGTCTTCAAGAAAGAGATGCTCGAGATCGTGCGCGACCGCCGCACGCTGATTGCGATCGGGCTTGCTGCGCTGGCGACGCCGCTAATCATGACCGTCATCTCGCAGCTTGCGACCAAGACGGCGACTCAGACCTATACGGTCGGCTACAGCGGCGAGATCCCGGTCGGGCTCGACGTCCTGCTTCGGGCGACGGGTTTGAAGCTCGAGCGCGTCGCCGACCCCGCAGCCGCGGCCAAGCAGCAGGTGGACCTCGGCGTGGTCTTTCAAGCCGCGCAGATCGATGAGTACTACGACCCGACCCGCCAGGGCGCACAGATCGCCGACACACGCCTACAGACCGTTTTGGGCCGGTACGAAGCGGCCAAAGCCGAGGCCGCACTGAGGGAGCGAGGTGTTGACCCGGGAGTCCTGCATCCCCTGCCTGTCACGGTCCATCCGCTGAGCTCGCCGGTGAAGGCCGCCGGAAACGCGTTCCTTAGCTTTTTCCTACCCTACATCCTGATCACGATGGTGCTTACTGGCGGCCTGTCCGCGGCGCTCGACAGCTCAGCCGGTGAACGGGAGAGGAAGACCCTGGAGAGCCTGCTCCTGACGCCCGCGCCGCGAAGCCGGATCCTGCTCGGGAAGATCCTGGCGATCGGCGCGATCAGCCTGGTCGCGGCGGTCGCCGCCATCGGGTCGATGCTGCTGGCCCTGACCCAGATCGCGCTGCCAGGTGAAGGCGGGTCCTCGCACATCAGTCTCACTCCACTCGCCGCCGGCGTGATGGTGTGGCTGGCAATCCTGCTGGCCGGCACCTTCAGCTCCCTCACGCTGACTCTGGGAACGCTGGCGAAGAACTTCCGGCAGGGCCAGGCTTACGCCACGCCGCTGTACTTCATCACGATCTTCCCGGCCTCGATCATCCTGTTCATCCCGGATTTCAACCCCAACCTCGCCTACTACCTGATCCCGATCCTCAACGCAGTGCTGGTTCTGCGGGACGCGATTGTCCACAACACGGTCGCCTGGCCGGCGCTGGGCGTTACGAGCGCCAGCCTTGTCGTCGCAGGGGTGGCCTGCTGGTTCGCGGCCCTGCGGCTCTTCACCCGCGAGGCACTGCTGGTCAGGTCCTGATTCGGCGCCGGAGATTCTAAACTTAGGTGCACGAGAATGGCCGCGCGTCACACCCGGGAAAGCGACCTTCGCAGCCTGGAACGACGGAGCATGTACGCGATCTTTGCTCCGCTGGACACTGAGGAGCGGCTGCCTCGTGAGCTCCTCCTGGAGGAAAAACGGCACAGGGCCATAGGACGCCGCGAGCTGGCGGGAGCGCTGTGGGTGCCATCGATGTTCGTGATCTTGTTTTTCGCCGGTTGGGGCAAGCTGGATGCCGTTGCCGCCTTTGTCGCGATCGCCATGGCTTTCGTGGGTTTGTGGGCATTCGTCCTGATCGGCAACCGCGATGGCGAATCACCACGGCGGCCATAATCAGCCCATGACTGAAGCAGTGATCGTCGCTCTGGGTCGCTCCCCCATCGGTCGAGCTCGTAAGGGTTCCCTTGTCGACGTCCGGCCCGACGACCTGGCCGCGCACGTCGTGACCAAGGTGCTCGAGAAGGTTCCGGAGCTCGATCGCGGCGCGATCGAAGACCTCATCTGCGGGTGCGGCCTGCCCGGCGGCGAGCAAGGTCACAACATCGGCCGAGTCATTTCAATTCTGGCGCGCCTCGACGTCCCCGGAGTCACTGTGAACCGCTACTGCTCCTCGTCCCTCATGACGACCCGCATGGCAAAGCACGCGATCGAGGCCGGCGAAGGGGACGTGTTCCTGTCGGTCGGTATCGAATGTGTGTCGCGCTACGGCAGCGGCTATCCGGACGCTCCCGACACGTACAACCCGAGGCTGGTGCCCGGAAACACTGACGAATATCCAGATATCTACATCGCAATGGGACAGACCGCGGAGAACGTCGCGCGGCGCGAGAAGATCAGCCGCGAGGAGCAGGACCTGTATGCGGTGAAGAGCCAGAACGCCGCTGTCGCGGCGCAAAACAACGGCTTCTTCGACCGCGAGATCATCCCCGTCCCACTGCCCAGCGGCGCGATGTTCACGAAGGACGATGGGCCGCGTCCGGGTACAACGGTGGAGGTGCTGGCGACACTCAAGCCGGCCTTCCGAGAGGACGGCACGGTGACCGCCGGCAACGCGTGCCCGCTCAACGACGGCGCCGCCGCGGTGGTCGTGATGTCGGATCGCAAGGCGAAGGAGCTCGGCCTCAAGCCGGTCGCTCGCATCGTCTCGACCGGGCTCTCAGCGCTCGAACCCGAATTCATGGGACTTGGCCCCATCGACGCCTCGAGGCAAGCGCTCGAGCGCGCCAAGATGAACATCAACGACATCGACATCGTCGAGATCAACGAGGCGTTCGCCGCCCAGGTCATCCCTTCGGCGCGCGCGATCGGGGTCGACCCGTTCAGCGACAAGCTCAACCCGCACGGCGGCGCCATCGCGCTTGGCCACCCGTTCGGGATGACGGGGGCGCGCATCCTGTGCACGCTGCTCAACGGTCTGCGTGAAAAGAACAAGACCTACGGGCTCGAGACGATGTGCGTCGGCGGCGGCCAAGGGATGGCGATGATCGTGGAGCGTCTGAACTAAGCCCGCACGATTCTTCGGGATTTCGCCATTCCGGCCGAATTGGTCGTCTCGCCGCTGGTGGAAAGCGCCATTTCGGCAGAGTTCGTCATAAGTGCTAACCCAGGAGGTGGCGCTCGAGGTGGTGCTGCACGAGGTCGCCGTCGCTCACCGCCAATACTTCGACCTTTCCTCCGGGACGCCACGCATAGACCTGCCATCGCTCGGAACCGTGACGGGTGGGTGCCGCAGCAGAGCTCACCCGTGCGCGCCCTGGAGATTCCGTGCACGGCCGCGCCCTCGATCGCGAACTGCGTTCGAACCTCGCCGCCCGACACCGGCACCTCGGAGACCAGTGGCGGGCCATCATTTGGTGACACGAACGCGAGGCTCGATCCTTCGGGCGAGAACGCAATCGAAGACGGGCCGGAGAAACGCCGCGAGGTGTGAAACATCATCCCGACGAGCAGGCGGGGCAGCGTGTTGGGCTTTGGCTTCACGGTGCCAGCAGTCACGGGGCACTCTCCTTTCTCTTGTAGAAACGGCACGGCGGCGATTCGGCCGTCGTGTGGAAGTTCCAGTGACGGCACCACGCGGTGCCGTCGAACATTCGGCACGTGCCACACGTGACGCGCGGGTTCTCCACGCGTGTCTTCTTCATGTGATGTTCCGGACGTTCGCCGGAAAATCCCACCTTCACAGCTGCGACCGGACCTCCCACAGGTCGGGGTAAAAGCGCTTGCCTAAGGTCGTGCGCAGATACTCCGCGCCACTGCTGCCGCCGGTCCCCGTCTTGCCGCCGATCTGGCGCTCCACCATCAGCACGTGCCGGGCGCGCCAATGCGCGAACGACTGGTCGTGGTCGAGCATCGCCTCGCACAGGTCGAAGAGGTCCCCGTAATGCTCGCGATCCCGGAAGACCTGGAGCAGCGAAGGAGATCCCCGTCGCTCGACAAGGCCGTGGAAAGCGTCGCCAAGGGAGGGTTCGTCCAGGCGCCGGCGCAGCCGGGCTATCTCGTCCGGTGTCGCCTCGAGGCGCGCCAGGTACTTCGGCTCCTTCAACCCGGACAGGAACTCGATTTCGCGAAACTGCACGGACTGAAATCCGCTCGCAGGCGCCAGCTGCGAGCGGAAGACGAGGAAGTCCTGCGGTGACATCGTCTCGAGGACTTCGATCTGCTCGACGAGCAGACGCTCGATGACGTGAACGCGCTGGAGGTAGTGACGCGCGAAGAAGATGTCGTCGGCGTCGATCCTGTCGCGCGCAGCTTCGAGCTCGAACAGCACGGCCTTGAACCAGAGCTCGTAGACCTGGTGAGCGACGATGAAGAGCAGCTCGTCGTGCTCCTGGCTGAGGCCCTTTTGTAGGTCGAGAAGCTCGGGCACTCTGAGGTAGCTGCCGTAGGAGAGCCGACGGCCTTCCTCACCAAATCGAGAACCCATGCCTGCCCCTAATGCTTGAAGTGGCGTCGGCCGGTCATGACCATTGCGATGCCGGCCGCGTCCGCTGCGGCCACGACTTCCGAGTCCTTGACCGAGCCGCCCGGCTGGATGGCAGCCGTCACGCCCGCCCTGATTCCTTCCTCGAGCCCGTCCGCGAAGGGGAAGAACGCATCGGAGGCCATCACAGACCCGACCGCCCGCCGACCGGCACGCCTGACCGCTAGCTGCACGGCCTCAACGCGCGACATCTGGCCGGCACCGACTCCCACCGCGGCTCCGTCTTTGAAGAGAACAATCGCGTTGGACTTCACGTGCTTCACCGCGGTCCATGCGAATCCCAGCTGCTCCCATTCCATCTCCGTCGGCGCTCTCCGGGTGACCACGGCCGCCGTCGACCGATCGAACCCGAGGCGATCCCACTCCTGGACGAGAAAGCCTCCCGGCACCGACCGCACATCGAGGTCGTGCAAACCGGCACGTGGCGGCTCAGCCACGAGCACGATCATGCTTTTGCGACGCGCCAGCACGTCTTTGGCCTCGTCGAGGACCTCGGGCGCGATCACCACGTGCGTGACTATCTGCACGATCTGTTCGGCAGTCGACCGGTCGAGTGGGCGGTTGACCCCGACGACGCCCCCGAACGCCGAGACTGTGTCGCACTCGTAGGCAAGCCGGTATGCCGTGGCAAGGTCCTCCGCCACTGCCAGTCCGCACGGGTTCATATGCTTGACGATCGCCGCGGCCGGCGGCTCGTAATCGCGCACCAGCTGAAAGGCAGCCGAGGCGTCCTGGATATTGTTGAAGCCAAGGTCCTTGCCCTGGACCTGCACCGCCCCGCCCACTCCGCCAGGGTCGGGCCCGAATCGGTAGAAAGCGGCCTTCTGGTGCTCGTTCTCACCGTATTTAAGCGGCTGGGTGAGCAGACCGGCGAACGAGATCTCAGGCGGGAAATCGTCGGTCTCGGTCCCGCGCAGGTAGGCGGCGATCCAGGAGTCGTAGCCCGATGTGTGTGCGAACGCCTCGGCGGCGAGGCGCCGCCGCATAGCCGAATCGAGAGTCTGCTCACTCAGGGCGCTCAGCACCTCCGAATAGCGCTCCGGGCGCACGACCACCACCACCGACTCGTGATTTTTGGCGGCGGCGCGAATCATCGCCGGTCCGCCGATGTCGATCTGCTCGATCGCCTCCTCGAATGTCACCTCGCGGCGGGTGACGGTCTCGACGAACGGGTAGAGGTTGCAGCACACCAGGTCGATCTCCTGCAGGCCGTGCTCCCTCAGCGAGTCCATGTGCTCAGGCCGGTCGCGGCGCGCGAGGATCCCTGCGTGCACGCCCGGGTGAAGCGTTTTAATCCGCCCGTCCATCATCTCGGGCAAACCCGTCAGCTCGGTCACGGGACGCGCGTCGATGGCTGCGTCTTGAATAGTTTTGAGCGTGCTGCCCGTCGCATACATCTCGTACCCGAGGCGCCGCAGGCCGCGCGCGAAGCCGGCCAGACCGTGCTTGTCGCTAACCGACAGTAGGGCTTTGGGCAAGGCGCTCCTCCATCAGCCGGATTGCCTGCGGAAGAATTCGATACTCGGCTTCGTGGACACGATGGCGCAGCGTCTGCACCGTATCGCTTTCGAGGACAGGGACGGCCTCCTGAACCAGGATCGGGCCCGCGTCCAGCTTTGCGGTGACGATGTGCACCGTCGCGCCGGTCACTTTGACTCCACTGTCGAGGGCGCGCTCGACGGCGTCCATGCCGCCTCCGAACTCTGGAAGCAGCGAGGGGTGGACGTTGATGATCCGGTCCTCGAACGCTTCGAGAAAGGCCTCGGAGTGAACGCGGTCATAGCCCGCGTCGACGACGAGCTCGACGCCGTGATTCCTGAAAAAGTCGACCATCGCCGCATCGCGGTCTTGGGAAGAGCCGAACGACTTTTGCGACAGCTCCCCAAGCGGGATGCCCATTTCGCGCGCGAAGGCCGCGCCCCCGCAGGACGGCCGGTTGGTCACCACCGCGACCACGTTATATCCGCGCTCGACGAGGTTGCGTAGGTTCGATCCCTTGCCGGACACCGCGACGCCGATTTTCAGGGTCAGCGGATGACCACTCTGTCTGGACCGGAATGGCGGACCACCTCGCCGACCACCATCGCTCCCGACGGCACGTCTGAGCTGCCGACTACCAGGATCATGCCCAAACCCATGTTGAACGTTCCGTACATCTCGTCGTCGGCGATTGGGCCACGTTTGCGGATCAGCTCGAAGATCGGCGGCACCTCCCACGCTTTGCTGTCGAGTCGGGCGCCAAGTCCATCTGGCAGGCAGCGGGGAAGGTTGCCGAGGATGCCACCGCCGGTGATATGGGCGGAGCCTTTCCATTGGATACGGCCCAGGTCATCTAGATAAGACCTGTGCGGCTCGAGCAGCGCTTCGCCGAGGGGACGGCCTAACTCCGGATAGGTCCGGTTCAAGGGCACGTCCTCGAAAACCTTGCGCACCAACGAGTAGCCGTTGGTGTGCAGGCCGCTCGACGGCAGGCCGATGAGCACATCTCCGGCCTTGATGCGGGCCGGGTCCGGGTTCCGGTCCGTATCGACCAGGCCGACGATGAAACCGGCGAGGTCGTAGTCGCCAAGCGCGTATACGCCGGGCATCTCAGCGGTCTCCCCGCCCAGCAGCGCGCAACGCGCCTCGCGGCAGGCCTGTGTCATGCCTTCCATCAGTTGGGTGAAAACCTCAGGGTCCAGCCGGCCGGTGGCAAAGTAGTCGAGGAAGAACAACGGCCGCGCGCCCGCCGTGGCGATGTCGTTGACGCAGTGGTTGACGATGTCGATTCCGATACCGCGATGCGATCCCGCCGCGATGGCGATCTTGATCTTCGTTCCGACACCATCTGCGCTCGCGGCCAGGTGGCCACCACCGGGCAGCCTGTACAGACCCGCGAACGGCCCGACGCCGCCGGCCACTTCCTTGCCGTGCGTGGCCGCGATCAGCGGCTTCACCCGCTCCAGGACGCGCTCATACGCCGCGATGTCAACGCCGGCAGCGGCGTAGGAAAGGCCTTCGGCGCCCATCAGAGATGCAGCCGGAGGCATCTCTGGCTGCATCTCCACCTAACTCACGACGGTTGGCGAGGGAGGACCTGCCACGTGATCGGACTTCATCGGAAGCTCGAACTGCATCTTGTCCATCTCGAGCTGCTGGGGCACCGGGACCGGGTACGAGCCGTCGAAGCAGGCACGGCAGAACTCCTGGGACGTACCGCGACCTATTGCCCGCATCAGACCCTGTATCGAAAGGTACTGAAGGCTGTCGGCGCCGATGCGCTCGCGCACCTCGTCCACCGTGCGCCCGGACGCGATGAGCTCTTTGGTCGACCCGATGTCGACGCCCATGAAACAAGGGAAGCGCATGGGCGGGCTCGAGATCCGCATGTGAATCTCACTGGCGCCGGCCGCTCGCAGGCGCTCGATGATCCGCCTTGAAGTCGTGCCGCGGACTATCGAGTCGTCGACGGCGATCAGGCGCTTGCCCTTGATCGATCGCGGCAGCGGATTCAGCTTCAACATCACGCCGGCCTCGCGAAGCGATTGGTCCGGCTGTATGAACGTGCGGTTGATGTAGCGGCTCTTCATCATCGCTTCGCGGAAAGGGATGCCTGCGGCTTCCGCGTAGCCGATGGCGGCCGGCGTTCCGGAGTCGGGGAACGCAACCACCATGTCCGCCTCGACCGGAGCCTCCTTGGCGAGCTCGTGGCCCATCCGGATGCGGGCGTCCTCCAGCTCGCAGTTCTTGAGGATGGAGTCGGGCCGTGCGAAGTAAATAAACTCGAACACGCACATCGCGTGCTTGTTGGAGGTCTGGAAGTTCACGCTGTGAACGCCGTGCTCGTCCATCACCACCATCTCGCCAGGCTGGACCTCGCGCACGAAGTTCGCGTTGACAGTGTCGAGCGCGCACGTTTCAGAGGCGACCACGTGGGCCGGCTGTCCAGGCAGCGGGATGAAGCCGATGCAAAGCGGACGGAACCCATATGGGTCGCGCAGCGCGATGAGCTGAGTCGGAGTGATGATGCCGCACGAGTAGGCGCCGACCACCCGCGCGAACGTGCGCCGGATCACGTCTTCCCAGGTGCGGCCGTGCGTGTGCTCGATCAGGCGGGCCATCACCTCGGTATCGAGCTCGCTCTCGAAGGTCGCGCCCTCCTCCATCAGCTGGGTCCGCAGGGCCTCAGCGTTCAGCAGGTTGCCGTTGTGAGCGATCGCGCCGGGTCCGAGCGTCGGGTGATGGAAAGGCAGCGGATGCGCGTTCTCGGCGCGACTGGAGCCCGTCGTCGAGTAGC
The DNA here is from genome assembly GCA_035300725.1 of Candidatus Eiseniibacteriota bacterium. GTDB lineage: Bacteria > Chloroflexota > Dormibacteria > Dormibacterales > Dormibacteraceae > Palsa-870. The sequence goes on from DATGVE010000040.1 coordinate 20,782, forward strand.
GAGTGTGTCCCAAAGCCAGGATCGAGCCCTCGCCCATGTCTTTGATCTGTGCCGGTGAGAACACCTGTGCCACCAGGCCCATGGCGCGATGCACGCGCACGTTGGTGCCGTCCGAGACGGCGATGCCGGCGGACTCCTGGCCTCGGTGCTGCAGCGAGAAGAGCCCGAAGTAGGTGAGGTTGGCGACGTCGACTCCCTGCTTCGCGCAGATCCCGAAAACCCCGCACATTAGTGGGTCACTAGACGAATCCGCCTTCCCAAGCTTGACGAATGTCATTCAGGGACAGCCTGAACTGGCCTTCGAACTCGATCGAGTCTCCGCCGGTCAGGCCAAGCAGCGAAATCTCCACGTGCTGACGGCGCGCGAGAGACTGCAGCTCCGGCATTGCGCGCGAGGACAGGCTCACAATGAAACGGCTGGGAGACTCGCCAAAGAATGCGGCGTCCATGCGCAGCGGGGCTTCGGGCCGTATCGCCGGACAACGCACGCCGACACCTCCGAGCAGGCAGCATTCGGCAAGCGCAACGAGCATGCCGCCTTCCGCACAGTCGTGTGCCGTGTGCAGCAGTCCGTTTTCAGCGGCAGCGAGCAAGAGGCGGTTGACCGCCTTCTCCCGTGCCAGGTCGAGCGCGGGCGGCCGGCCGGCGACATAGCCGTGCTCGACCTTCAGATATTCCGTGCCTCCGAGGTCGTTGTGGCTCGACCCGATCAGAAGGACGAAGTCGCCTTCGGCGCGCAGGCCGGCGGACAGCCGCTTGCCGTAGTCGTTGATCAACCCGACCATGCCGACGACGGGTGTCGGGTAGATGGCCGACTCCCCGGAGGAGTCGTTGTACAGGCTGACGTTCCCGCTGACTATTGGCAGGTCAAGGGCGCGGCAGGCATGAGCCAGCCCGGCGATCGTCTCCTCCATCTCCCAGTAGACCTCGGGCCGGTCCGGGTTCGCGAAGTTCAGACAGTCGGTCACCGCAAGGGGCTTCGCGCCTGTGGCGACGATGTTGCGGGCGGCCTCGGCCACGGCCAGCTGGGCGCCGAGGTGAGGGTCGAGGTAGCAGTAGCGCGAGTTGCAGTCGGTCGTGACGGCAAGCCCGAGGCGCGTGCCCTTGACGCGAAGCATCGCGGCGTCACCGCCGGGCGGGATGACCGTCGCGTCGCCAACCGTGTGGTCGTAGCGGCGGAAGATGCCTCGCCGGCTCGAGAGGTTCGGGCTTGCCAGAAGACGCAGCAGCGTCGCGCCGGCGTCGACCAACGGCGGAAGAGCATCGATGTCGAGGCCCGGCGGCTGCTCTGCCGCGACGCCTACGAGGCGGCGGGGCGGCGCGCCTTCTGTAAGCAGCGACACAGGAAGCCGAGCCACGTCGACTGCGCCGTCGACGATGGTGAGGTAGCCGTCGTCGGTGACGTAGCCGATCACAGCCGACGTGAGGTCCCAGGCCTGGAAGATCGCCTCGACCTCAGCTTCGCGGCCCCGCTCCACCACGACGAGCATTCGCTCCTGGGATTCAGAGAGCATGACGTGGTAAGGGCTCATGCCACGCTCGCGCCTCGGCACTCGCGCCACGTCGATGTGCGCGCCGGCGCCGAGCACGCGTCCCGCGCATTCCGCCACCGCTGACGTGAGGCCCGCCGCGCCGAGATCCTGGATGGCGACGACCGCGTCGGTCTGAGCGAGGTCCATGCAGGCCTCGAGCAGCAGCTTCTCGAGAAACGGGTTGCCAACCTGCACCGCGGGTCTTCGCTCTGCGCTGGTCTCATCCAGCTCGAGTGACGCGAACGACGCCCCGTGGATCCCATCGCGACCGGTGTCTGCGCCGACGAGCATCAGGCTGTTGCCTGTGCCCTCCGCGCGCGCGTGCTTCAGTTGATCGATCCGAACGAGTCCAACGCACATCGCATTGACCAGAGGATTGCTGGCGTAGCACTCGTCGAAGTAGACCTCTCCACCGACAGTTGGAATGCCGATGCAGTTGCCGTAACCGCCAATTCCGGCGACCACACCTTCAAGGTGGCGGCTCGATGCCGGCAGCGGTCCGAAGCGCAGCGAGTCCAGCAAGGCGATCGGCCGCGCACCCATGGCGATGACGTCGCGGATGATGCCGCCCACGCCGGTCGCAGCGCCCTGATAGGGCTCGATCGCTGACGGATGGTTATGAGACTCGATCTTGAAAACTGCTGCCCAACCCTCGCCGATGTCCACCGCGCCGGCGTTTTCACCAGGGCCCTGGAGGACGGCGGAGCCCTTGGAGGGCAGCCGCCGCAGCAACGCCTTCGAGCTCTTGTACGAGCAGTGCTCGGACCACAGGACGCCGAGCATGCCCAGCTCGACCTCGTTCGGAGCACGCATCAGCTCCTCGACGATGACCCGGTACTCCTCGGTGGTCAGCGCTACTTCCCGCAGCTTGCGCTCGTCAACCATGTCCAGGCTCAAGAAACCAGAACCTTCATCGCGTTCTCCGCCACGGAACGGAACAGCTTCAGCCCGTCGGTGCCGCCGAGTTCGGCCTCGGAGCAACGCTCGGGGTGCGGCATCATGCCGAGCACGTTGCCGCGCGCGTTGACGATGCCGGCGATGTTGTGCATCGACCCGTTGGGATTGGAGGTGTTGGTGACGCGCCCGGTGTCGTCGCAGTAGCGGAACACCACCTGGCCCCGCTGTTCGAGCCGCGAGAGCGTGGCCGGGTCCGCGAAGTAGTTTCCCTCCCCATGCGAGATGGGCACGCGGATCACCTCGCGTTCAGTGCATTTCGAGGTGAACGGCAAGTCTGTGCGCTCGACAACAAGGTTTGTCCACTGACAGCGATATTCGAGCGAGGCGTTGCGGATGAGAGCGCCTGGGAGAAGGCCCGCCTCACACAGAATCTGAAACCCGTTGCAGATTCCCCAGACGAGGCCTCCACGATCCGCGAACTCTTCGATCTTTTGCATAACCGGCGCGAACCTGGCGATCGCACCGGTGCGGAGGTAGTCGCCGTACGCGAACCCGCCCGGCAGGATGACGCAGTCGCAGCCTTTGAGGTCGGCGTCCTTGTGCCAGAGGTAGTGGAGCTCGGCGCCGAGCACCTGGTCGATCACCCAACCGCAATCGCGGTCCGACCACGTCCCCGGGAATACAACGACCCCAAACTTCATCGGCGCCGACCGTCCGGCTCGATCTCGAAGTGGTAGTCCTCGATCACGTGGTTGGCCAGGAGCTGCTTGCACATCGAGTCGACACGCTGCCGCGCGTCGTGCTCGCTGCTCGCTTCCAGGCTCACCTCGATGTACTTGCCGACGCGCACATCGGAGACTTCGCTGAAGCCGAGGATCGCGAGGCCCTGCTTGACGGTGATGCCCTGCGGGTCGTTGACGACCGGCTTCGGCGTGACCACGATTCTGGCGATCAACGCTCGTTCCTTGGCTTGGGTGGAAACAGGGGCTTGCCGACCAGGCGCTGATATGCGGTGAGGTACCGCTCGCGCGTTTGCGCCACGATGTCTCCGGGAAGGGGCGGGGGCTCAGATTCCTTGTCCCAGCCGGCACGCGTCAGCCAGTCGCGGACGAACTGCTTGTCGTAAGAATCCGGCACGGCTCCCACCTGGTAGGTCGTTACGTCCCAGTAGCGAGAGCTGTCGGGCGTGAGCGCCTCGTCGATCAGGATCAGGTCGTCGTCAATCTGGCCGAACTCGAACTTCGTGTCGGCAAGGATCAGGCCGCGGCGCGTCGCCAGCTCTGAGGCGAACTTGTAGAGCTCGAGGCTTGCGTCGCGCAGCTTGGTGGCGAGGTCGTCGCCCAGCTCCTTCTTGAGCTGGGCAAAGCTGATGTTCTCGTCATGACCGCTCTCAGCTTTGGTCGCAGGCGAAAAGATCGGGTACGCGAGCCGCTCGCTCTGCCGCAAGCCGGGTGGCATCTCCTCACCCGCCAGGGTGTGCGAGTCCTGATATTCCGTCCACGCGCTGCCCGCAAGGTATCCGCGGACCACGCATTCGAAATCGATGCGCTTGGCCTTGCGGACGATCATGAAGCGACCGGCCAGCTCCTCGCGATGATCTTTGAGCGCCGGAGGGAGGTCGGGGACCATCCCGGAGACAAGGTGGTTCTCCTGGAAGGTGTCGGTTTGCGAGAACCAGAAGATGGACAGCTGCGTGAGGACCTTGCCGCGGTCCGGGATTCCATTGGGAAGGACGTGATCGAAGGCCGAGAGACGGTCGGTGGCGACCATGAGGAGCTGCTCCGGACCAAGCTCGTACGTGTCGCGGACCTTGCCACGCGCAAAGAGCTTCAGCGGGAGGTCGGTCTTGACGACCGCCGGCCCTGCGATCACGGGCGGAGACCTCGGCGAGAGATTCGGTGACCAGGTGGCCCAGATGCTAGGCGCGGCCGAGCACCGGAGCGAGCGCATCCGTTGATGCGTAAGCGAGGAGCGGAGGCCGCAACAACGCAGATGGGCCGCATGGGCGCCGAAGATCCGTCGAGGGGCTCTGCCCGGGATCGCAAAATCACTTGGTCTTCACACCCAACCCGAGTTTTTCAAAAGCGAGGTCGGTGTGCTCCAGACCTGCCCATGGGTCGAACACCTCGTCGAGTTTAGTGCCGATCCGCGACATGACATCCGGGCTCTGCTCCAGGATCGTGCGGAATCCGGTTCCATCACCTCCTTCCGTCGCCTGCATCGCCGCCTTCTGAACTATTAGATATGCGTCCTCGCGCGACAGTCCGCTATCGACCAGAGCCAGCAGGGCGCGTCCCGAAAAAACCACGCCACCGCCGAATTGCAGATTGCGCAGCATCCTCTCCGGCCGCACTTCCAGACCTTTGAGGACCTTGCCCATCTCCTGCGCCATGTAGTCGACCGCAGCGCATGCGTCTGGAAAAATGATGCGTTCCGCCGACGAGTGGCTGATGTCACGTTCGTGCCACAAGGCTGTGTTCTCGAGCGCCGTCACCAGGTGCCCACGCACCACCCGCGCCAGGCCACACACGCGCTCGGTCAGCACCGGATTGCGCTTGTGGGGCATCGCCGAGCTGCCTTTCTGCTCTTTGCCAAAAGGCTCGAAAGCCTCGCCGACCTCGCTGCGCTGGAGGTGGCGGATCTCAGTGGCGATCCGCTCCAGGGTGCCGGCAGCCAGCGCAAGCGCTGACATGAAGGTCGCGTGCCTGTCTCGCGCCACGACCTGGGTCGAAACGATGTCCGGTCGAAGGCCCATCTCCTTGCAGACGTGCTCCTCGACTTTCGGATCGACGGTGGCGTGGGTGCCGACGGCACCACTGACCCGCCCGACGGCAACCTCTGCGGTTGCACGCGCCAGACGCTCCTGCGCCCGGTCGAGCTCCGCCACCCAGCCCGCCACCTTGAAGCCGAACGTGATCGGCTCGGCGACGATGCCGTGGGTGCGGCCGGCCATCAGCGTGCGGCGGTGGCGGATCGCCAGGTCGGCCCCGGCCTCGCGCACGACGGCGAGGTCGGCCGCGATGATGCGCGCCGACTCGACGAGCTGGACCGCCATGGCCGTGTCGTTGAGGTCCTGGCTCGTCATCCCAAGGTGGACGTAGCGAGCCTCGGGCTGACCGATCGATTCGTTGAGGACGGTGAGAAATGCGATCACGTCATGTCCGACGCGTCCTTCGACCTCGGCGATCTTGCCCGCGTCGAAAGTCCCCTTTCGGATCTTCGGCAGCGCAGATGCCGGAATGCGGCCGAGAGCAGCCCAGGCCTCGCACGCCAGGATCTCGATGCGGAGCCACAGCTCGAATCGGTGCTGGTCAGACCAGACCGCTCGGATGGCAGGCGGAGAGTATCGCTCGATCAAGAAAAGTGCCGGCTCCCAATGATCACCGGGGGACGGCACGATTATACGTTCCGACGGCGCAAGCAGATCTGGTGGTTGGGAATGTTGTGGGCCCAAGATGCTGTGGGAGTGGTCTCAAACTGGTCGGGCGAGGCCCCCGGCTTGATAATCGATGGCGGCTCATGCCCAAACCTCGTAACCACCTATTGTGGGCGCCCGTTTGAAACGCCACAGGCTGATGAGCCGGTGAGCGACTCGCTGCGCGACGAGGAAGCGGAGCTCGTTGAACGCGCCAAGCGGGACCCTCGACAGTTTGGGGCGCTCTACGACCGGCACTTTCAGCAGATATATCGGTTCGTGTATTCAAGAGTGAGGGAGCAAACCGCGGCAGAAGACGTTACTTCGGAGATCTTCATGAAGGCTCTGAAGGCTATGCCCCGATACCAGGACACGGGGCGTCCTTTTGCTGCCTGGCTCTACCAGATCGCAGTCAACGCCATCGCGGACCGATACCGGACGCTTCGCCCGGCGCAGCCGCTCGACGATTTCCACGACCTGTCCGTTGCCGGGCCGGCGCTCGAGGACCTCGCGGCCCATCGGGACGAGATCCGCCGCATCTGGGGACTGGTCGAAGCTTTGCCCGTCCAGCAGAAAACAGCGTTGGTGCTGAAGTTCCAGGAGGACATGAAGATCGAGGACATCGCCGTCGCGATGGGCAAGACGTCCGGCGCGGTCAAGCTTTTGATCCACCGCGGCGTCAGCCGGCTCCGCGACGAGGCTGACTCATTGAGGCCTGTCGAATGAGCATGCGCCACGATCCAGAGCTAGACGACGTCCTCCAGGACCGGGAGCTCCTCCGCCTCGGGGAGCTGCTGAGCTCTGCCGTGCGTCCGGAGCCGCCCCTCGACGACGCCTTCCAGTCCGACCTGCGGCGCCAGCTCATGCACCAGGCCTGGGAGATGGGCGAGGGCCGGCCTTCGTGGTGGAGGCGAGCATTCGCCCCTCCGGGCATGGCGTGGATCGGCGCGACCGCGGGCCTGCTCTTGATCGCTTCGGTCGTCGTGTACACGGCGACACACCAGACCTCATCCAGCGACGTCACCGTAATCAGCTTCCTGGAGGGCAGCAGATCGGTTGCCCTGCAGCAGCCGATCCTGGTCAAGTTCAACCAGCCGATGAACCACCAGACGACCGAGGCGGCTGTGCAGATTGCTCCGGCGACCAACGTCATGTTCTCGTGGTCGACCAACACGCTTGCAGTCCAGCCAACCAGCGGCAACCTGGCGCCGAACACGCAATACCAGGTGACGATCGGACCAGGCGCCACGACAGCCACCGGTCAGCACCTTTCCAGCGCGCAGACGATCACTTTCGTCACCCAGCCACCGGCGCCACCAACTCCGTCACCCTCACCTACCCCGCGCGTGTCCGCGAGCCCGACTTCGCTTCTCACCGGTGAGCGGCAGCTCGCCCCGCTTGGCGGCGGGATCAGCTCACCTCTGCAGTGGTCGGCGGATTCTTCGACTGTGTACTTCGTCAACGCCCAGGGCGCGCTCGAAGTGGTACCGGCAAAGGGCGGCGACGTCAAGATCGTCGCCCCCGACGGCGTCTCGTCGCCGGTGATCGCGCCTGCCGGCGACCGGCTCGCGTACATCCGCGGCGGCAAGATCGAGATCCTCACTTTTGCGGCAGGCACGACCGTCGAGGTCGTGGTGACACCCGCCGCAACGGTGGTCGGTTGGGCAAAAGACAAGATCGTGTGGGCCACCTCTGATGGGTTGTACGTTCAGGGCGCGAACAAGCCGACGCTGCTCGCGCCGCTTCCGACCGCCGGAGACATGAGCGTGGTTTCGATAGCAAGCGACGGCATGCACGCCGTGTATCACCAGGATCAGAAGCTCTTCCTGCTCGACCTCGACACGGCGAAGAGCACGCAGCTCGGCCAGGCGAGCGCTTCGTTCTACGGCTGGTCACCCAGCGGCACACAGGTGCTTTACGCCGGCGTCGAGCGCCTGGTCATCTCCGACCTGCAGGGCAACACGGTGAGCACGCTGACCTCCGGTGAGGCAAGCTGGTCGAGCCAGGACGCGATCCTCTTAGGCAGCGACACTGATCTTTTCCAGGTGCGGCCCGACGGTACCGCTGGGACGAAGCTGGCCAACGGGACCTATCACCTTCCGGCTTGGGCTCCCAACGGAACCGCGTTCGCCTTCTTCCGTGGAGGCACGCTCTGGACGGCGTCGGCGCCGCTTCTACCGCCACAGCCCTCCGCGATGGACCTGGCCATGGCCGCGTTCAACTCGTTCATGCAAGCGCGGCTGAAGGGTCAGGGCGATGAGGCCGCGATCTATCTCGACGCGAACGGCAAGCAGGCGTACTCGAGCGGCGGGCTGAGCCTGGTGATCAGCGGCGAGCCGCACTTCACGCGCTTCTATGTCCTCGCTCAGCAGATCACGAGCACGCAGCCCGACACCGCGAGGTTCGTCGTCCGCATCGTGTTGACGCAACGCAAGCTCGACGTTGCCGAGTTCGAAGAGACGCTGACCGTCGTCCGCGACGCGACGACCAGGCAGTTCCTAGTCGACCAGGCGACGGTGGGCCCGCGTCGCGACCTGGGCAAGGGAGCCGAGGTCGTGGGCGTTGTCGTGACTGCCGCCGGCATCCAGGTCACGTTCGACAGCGACCTCGACCCGGGAACAGTGACGGACAGCGTGCTCCTGCTCGATGCCAAGGGCAAGCAGGTCGAGGCTTCCATCAGCTACGCGAACCGGACGGTGACCATCAGCGGCCTGGAGCTCAAGCCGGGGACGCAGTACAAGCTCGTCGTGCTTCCGGCTCTGCGCGACGTGCTCGGACACAACGTGGCTTCCGAGTACGACCTCCAGCTACTCGGACCGGCCTCGAAGAACCACACCGGCGTCGTCGTCAAGCCATCGCCCTCACCGTCGCCGTCCGCGTCCCCCTCCCCGTCGCCGACGCCGTCGCCCACGCGGTCGAGTTAGAGCAGCTTCAGCGCCCGTGCCGCGCGGCTTAGCGCGGTGACTGATCCGGAATGAGCGATCTGCCCGTTCAGGGCGGCGGCGAACGCGTCCGTGAACGGAAGGCGAAGCACCTCCATGTCCTGCTCATACCGTTCCGGGTTGCGCTCGGCCTCGGTGATCGACTCGGCCAGGAACAGATGCGCCCTTCCGGTCAGGAACGCCGCTCCGTGCACGACGCCCAGGGACGTGTAGCTCGAGGCGACGAGTCCGGTTTCTTCAACCAGCTCACGTTTCGCACATTCGAGCGGAGCCTCGTCGTCATTGAAGGTTCCTGCCGGCACCTCCCAGGAGGACTGGTCCCAGGCATGACGCCACTGGCGGACCAGGACGGTATCGCGGTTCTCAAAGTACGGGACGACAAAAGCCGAGTCGGGATTCGTCAGCACCGAATAGATGGCCTCGGCCCCGTCCGGAAACCGGATGACGTCTTCACGCAGGGTGAACGGACCGGAGCGCCCGGCGATCATGGTGGACGCGACCTCGAACGGCCGGCCATTGTCGGGGTGCGGAAGTTCTTTAGCTATTTCTCTCTTCCTATTTCTGTTCCACCACCGCGGCCACCGCGGCCGCGGCCGCGGCGACGTGTCGCGGATCGGGGCCATAGTCGAAGGGCGACGTCTCGCCTGACAGCATCTTGGCCTGCTCGACCAGATCCGGATGGTCTTCGATGAAACGAGTGCTGAGATTGCCGGAACGAAAATCGGTGTTCTCGAGGATCGCGCGGTGGTAGCTGATCGTCGTTGCGGGTCCAATCACGACGAACTCTCGCAGCGCGCGACGCGCGCGGGCGATCGCCTCCGCGCGGTCGCCGCCGTGCACGATCAGCTTGGCAATCAGCGAGTCGTAGTTCGGCGGCACGTCCGATCCTGGGCCGAAGCCTGAATCGACGCGTACCCCAGGGCCTGCGGGCATGACCCAGCGCGCGATACGTTTGGGGTTGGGCAGGAACTTGCGCAAGGGGTCTTCGGCGTTGATGCGCATCTCGATCGCGTGCCCGGTCCAGGTCACGTCCTGCTGGCTGAAGCTCAGCTCAAGGCCCGCCGCGATACGGATCTGCTCCTTCACGATATCTATCCCGGTCACCGCCTCGGTGATCGGATGCTCTACCTGGAGTCGTGCGTTGACCTCCAGGAAGTAGAAGTCGCCTTCGTTGAAGATGAACTCCACCGTGCCGGCATTGACGTAGCCGGCCGCCTTGGCGGCGCGGATTGCAGCTGCGCCCATCGCCGCCCGGATGTCGGCCGTGACGGCGGGTGACGGCGTCTCTTCCATGATCTTCTGATGCCGGCGCTGGATCGAGCATTCGCGCTCGCCCAGGTGGACGGCGTTGCCGTGGCTGTCGCAGATGACCTGGATCTCGATATGCCGCGGCTTGCGGATGTAGCGCTCGATGTAGACCGTCGGATCGCCGAATGCCGACCGGGCCGCCTGGGCGCTGCTTTCGATAGCCGCCGCCAGCTCGTGCTCTGATTCCACGACCTTCATCCCGATTCCGCCCCCGCCACCGGAGGGTTTGACCATTACCGGAAAGCCGATCGCTCTGGCGGCGGCCAGGGCTCCGGATGGATCGACGGCGCCGCTGCCTGGCGTGACCGGCACTCCGTGGTCGGCAGCCAGCTGTCGCGAAGCGAGCTTCGAGCTGAGCGCACGCATCGCCGAGGCGGGCGGCCCGATGAACCGGATGCCCGCGGCCTCGCATGCCTCGGGGAAGGCGGCCTTTTCGGAAAGAAACCCATAGCCGGGATGAATCGCGTCGGCGCCGCAGTCGTGCGCAACCTTGACGATGCGCTCCATCTGCAGATACGACTCGCCGGCCGGCGCAGCTCCGATGTGATGGGCCTCGTCCGCATAGCGCACGTGGATTGCGTTGCGGTCGGCGTCCGAGTAAACAGCCGCTGTGGCGATGCCCAGCTCACGACACGCGCGCATCACGCGAATGGCGATCTCGCCTCGATTGGCGATGAGAACCTTGTCGAAGAGCTTGCTCTTGATCAACCCACTGCCAGAAGGGCCTGGTTGGGACTGACGACCTCGCCTTCCTTGACATAGACGTGGCTGACACGGCCGGCCACCGTCGTGACGATGTCGTTCTGCATCTTCATCGCCTCAAGCACGGCGACTACGTCGCCCAGCTTCACGCTGTCACCCGCTTTCACCGGGAGCTTGACGATCAAGCCCTGCATGGGAGCAATCACAGTGCCTTCGCCCGCCTTAGGCGGTGGCGCTGCGGTCGCGGCGGGGGTGGACGCGCCCGCACCGGGCGTGACGGTCATTCCCGCACCGGTGACGCGCACCTTGAAGACCTCGCCCTCCACTTCGACCTCGAATTCGGCGGTCGAGACGGCAGCGGGAGGCGGTGGGTCCGCGGGTTCGGCCGGCGCGGGTTGGGGCGAGGAGGCCGGCGACGCGGCGGCCTCTGGTTTCGATCCGTCGCTCGCCTCTGGTTGAGGTCCGCGGAAATAGTCTTGCGCGAGGCCTGGAAACATTAGGTGGATCAGCACGTTGTCGTCAGTGGGCTCGTGGCCCAGCTTCTTAATCTGCTGCCGAGCGAGTCCGACCTGCGGCTCGAGCAGGTCCGCGGGCCGGATCGTGATCGGCTCCTCGCGACCGAGGACCAGCCGCCGCAGCTCAGGATCGGCCGGCACCGGCGGCCTGCCGTAGAGACCCTGAAGGTAGTCCTTCAGCTCCTGCGTCACCGTCGCATAGCGCTCGCCGCCGATCACGTTGTACACGGCCTGCGTCGCGATCATCTGCCGGATCGGCGCCACCAGCGGCGGATACCCGAGCTCGCGCCGCACGCGGTTGGCTTCTTCTAAAGTCTCGGCGATCTGATCGTCTGCTTTATGCGCTCCAAGCTGGTGATGGATGTCCTCCAGCATCTGTCCGGGCATCTGGTAGCGAAGGATGCTTGCATCGACACGGTCGGCAAACGGGCTCAGGTGCTCGATGTGCCGGCGCTTGAGGTCATCCACGTCGTGCTGGACTTCCCACATCGTGTCCAGGTTCAAGCCCGTGTCGTACTCGCCGCCCTGAAGAGCCGCGACAACGCTCTCCGCCGCGGGCTGCGACGTGCCCCACGCGAGGGGCGAGATGGCCACGTCGAGAACCTCAGCCCCAGCCTCGACACCGGCCATGTAGGCCATCGGCGCCATGCCGCTCGAGCAGTGCGAATGGATGTCGATGGGCACCTTGACGACCTGCTTCAGCGCTGTGACCAGCTCCCAAGTCGCTTGAGGGCTGAGCAGGCCTGAGGTGTCTTTGATCACGATCTCCTGGCAGCCCATGTCGACAAGGCCTTTGGCCAGAGAGGCCCACAGCTCGAGATTGTGCGCGGGCGAGACGGCGTAGCTCAGCGCTCCTTGAACTGTCTTCTTGGCTTTCAGCGCGGCCGCGATGGTTGATTCCATGTTGCGCAGGTCGTTGAGAGGATCGAAGACTCGAAAAACGTCGACTCCACATTTGGCCGCGTGCTTGACGAAGAGCTCAACTGCGTCATCCGCGAAGTTGCGCTTGGCGACCAGGTTCTGCCCGCGAATCAGCGCCTGTATCGGTGTGTTCGGTGTGACCTTTTTCAGCTTGCGAACGAATTCCCACGGATCTTCGTGGGCGCGAAGCTGGGTTTCGAAGGTCGCGCCGCCAAACGCCTCCATCGCGGCAAACCCGATCGCGTCCATCTTCTTGGCGATAGGGATGATCTCGTCGCTTCTGAGGTTTCCGCCGAGGAGCGATTGCTGCGCGTCACGGAACGTCGTATCGACCAGCCTGACGCGCGCCTTCTTCTTGGCCATCTAGGTCGCGAGGGCCGCGCGCTTTTCGGCGTGACGCCGCTCCACTGTTGCGTCGCCAAGTCCAAGTATCCGAGCCGCGAGCCATGCGGCATTCTTCGCACCGGGCTCGCCGATGGCGACGGTGGCGACGGGGATGCCGGCCGGCATCTGCACTATCGAATAGAGCGAGTCGACCCCTCCCAGGTGCTGTGTGGGCACCGGGACGCCGATCACAGGCAGATCCGTCCAGGCCGCGACGACGCCAGGCAGATGGGCGGCACCGCCCGCCGCCGCGATGACGACCTTGAGCCCGCGTTCGCGTGCTGACGACGCCCACTCCATCACGCCTCGCGGATTGCGATGCGCGGAGCAGATCTTGACCTCATGCTCCAGCTCCAGCTCCTGGAGCACCTTGATGCACGACTCCATAAGAGGCAGGTCCGACTTGGAGCCGAGGATGACGCCGACGACTGGCCGCACTAAACCCCCTCCACAGGAGCCCGCTGAGGGATTGCCTTCGGATCTTTGGCGCCGATGCGGCGCACCTGGGCCGCCAAATCTCTCGACGTCACCCCTCATCGGCCTCCTTGGCGATATCCGAGCGGAAAAAAGCCCCCTGGAATCGTACCTGCCGGGCCCCGGCGAGCGCCTTTTCGCGAGCTTGCGCCACAGTCTCGCCAAGCGCGACCGAG